>NZ_JBEZUT010000011.1:0-52478 GCF_040636595.1 Kitasatospora sp. NPDC036755 | reverse complement strand
GGCCGACCGCCGGGAGGGCGCGGGCGACGGCGCGGGCGACGGCGCGGACACGGCACGGCCGACGGGCGCACACCACCCGCACGACCGGCGCTCGGAGCACACCGTCGCCCCGGAGGCAAGCCCCGCTCCAGAAAGTCCGATTACCGCGCATGGTCATCCCCATCGAATTGACTGAACGTCAACTTCAAAGGTGAGACTGCCTCGACAGCAACATTCGCAAGGAGACCACCATGCGCATACTCTTCGTCGGCCCCGCCTCGGCCGGCCACCTCTACCCGATGGTGCCCACCGCCCAGGCGTTGCGCGCCGCCGGGCACGAGGCCCTGTTCGCCACCGGACAGCCGATCGACGTGATCAAGTCCGCGGGCTTCCCGGTCGTGGAGATCGGTGACGGCCGGGGCCTGCGGGAGATCATCGAGGAGCGCCTGGGCGGCAAGGTCCAGTACGTGCTCCCGAACACGACCCAGGAGGAGATCTTCGACCGGGCGGCCGCGATGTTCGCGCACGCCTCCCGTCCCGCCGTGGACGACCTGCTGGCGGCCGCCACCGACTGGGGCGCCGACCTGATCGTCCACGACTCGTTCCAGGCCGCTCCCCCGCTGGTCGCCGCCCGGCTCAAGATCCCGGCGGTGGTCCACAACTTCGGTGCCACCCCCGGCATCCCCATGGTCGAACTGGTCGCCTCGCACATGTCCGACCTGTACGAGCGGTGGGGCGTGTCCGGCCCGACCGTCACCGCGGCGCTCAACGTCGGCCCGCTCGGCGGCGACCCGGACGGCCTGCGGGTGCGCTACGTCCCGTACAACGGCGGCGGCACCGTCCCGGCCGAGTTCCTCCGCGAGCCCGAGCGCCCGCGGGTGGTCGTCACCCTCGGCACCGTGCTCGCCGAGATCGACGGCGTCCGCGCGGTGGTCCGCCTGGTCGAGGCGGCGGCCGACGTCGACGCCGACTTCCTGCTCGCGGTCGGCGGCGCCGACCTCGCCCCGCTCGGCACCCTGCCCGACAACGTCCGCGGCCTGCCCTGGGTCCCGCTCAACGAGCTGCTCGGTCGCGCCGACGCCCTGATCCACCACGGTGGTTCGGGCACCATGCTGACCGCCCTCCAGGCCGGCCTGCCCCAGCTGGTGCTCCCCCAGGGCGCCGACCACTTCGTCAACGCCGAGGCCCTCTCCGCCACCGGCGCCGCGCTGACCTCCACCTCCGACGCCGTCGACACCCCGCTGCTCACCCGCCTCCTCACCGACGCCGCGCTGCGCGACGCCGCCCACCGCCTGCGGGCCGACAACACCGCCCTGCCCAGCCCGGCCGCCCTGGTCCCCGCCCTGGAGAAGCTCGCCGACCGCCCCTGACACCCCGCTCCGCGACAGCCGCAGGCCCACCGGCCCGCGGCTGCCGCGCGCGGGGGCGTGGTCATGCGGGTGTCCGCCGCACCGGCGGCGGTGTTCCCGGTACGGCGTCCGGTCCCGCCGTGCCTCCCGCCCGGGGCAGCAGGAGCGGGGTGGCCAGGACGAGCAGTCCCGCGACCGCGAGGGCGGTGCGCGGACCGGTCGCGGCGGCGAGCAGCCCGCCGAGCGCGGTGCAGACGGCGATGGAGGCCTGCTGGCCGATCGACCAGGCCGACAGGGTGCGGGCGACGAGGTGCTGGGGTGTGCGTTCCAGCCGGTAGGTGGCGAGCACCGGGTTGAACAGGCTCATGTTGACGATGATCGCCAGCTCGACGGCCATCACGGTGACGAGGCCGGCCACGCCGGGCCGGACGAAGACCAGACCGATCAGCCAGACGGCGCGCAGGGCACCCACGACCCGCAGGACCCGGTCCCGGCCGTGGCGCTCCACGACCCTCCGGGCCAGCCGGGAGCCGACCAGCCCGCCGAGGCAGGGGGCGGCGAAGGCCAGGCCGTACTGCCAAGGCGCGAAGTGGAGTTGGCGGAGCAGGAGCACCGCGAGGACCGGCTCGGTGGCCATGATCAGACCGGCGACGAGCATGTTGTTGAGGTACAGCGACCGCAGCCCCGGATCGCCTGTGATGTGCCGCCAGCCGTCGAGCACCGCCCCCGCCCTGACCGGGTTCCCGCCGGCCCGCCGCGGCAGCTCCTCCCGGCCGCGGATCGCGGTGACGGCCAGCGCCGAGAACAGGTAGCTGAGCGCGTCGGCCACCACGGTGGTGACCGGCCCGAGCCGGCCGACCGCCGCCCCGCCCAGCGGCGGCCCGATCGCGATGGAGCTCCAGTTCGTGGACTCGAAGCGCGCGTTGGCCACGAGCAGGTCCTCCGGCCGGACCAGGGCCTTGAGGTAGGCGCCGCTCGCCGCACCGAACGCGATCCTGGCCGCGGCCATCACGACCGAGACCACCAGCAGGTGGGCGAAGCGGAGGACTCCGAGGGCGTGGGCGACCGGGATCGTCGCCATCGCCGCGAACCGGACCAGATCCGTCGCGATCATCACCGGGCGCTTGCGCCGGACCTCCACCCACGGCGCGAGCGGCACCGCGACCAGCGCACCCACCGCGGGCCCCACCGCGGACAGCGCGGACACCTCGGCGGGGCCGGCGCGCAGCACCAGGACGGCGATCAGCGGCAGAGCCCCGAACCCCAGCCCGGACCCGTACGCGCTCACCGCGTACGCCGCCCACAGCCAGCCGAACCGCCGGCCCAGCCGCTTCCCGCCCACCATGCCCGGAGTGCTCCCCTCGGTGCCCCGGCCGCGCCCGTACGGGCCGGCCTCCGTCGACCTCCCCTGGCCTCGACCGGCCTCGGCGGATGAGAGCCAACCCGGCGGTGCGGCGGCGGGTCAAACAACCGACTCACCCGCCCGGCACAACCACCGGTTGTTCCCTAAGGTGGATCGGCGTGGACCTCGAAGCAGTGCGCACCTTCGCCGCCGTCGCGGACGCCGGCCAGTTCCAGAAGGCCGCCGTCGACCTGTCGGTCACCCAGCAGGCAGTCTCCAAGCGCGTCGCCGCCCTGGAACGCGACCTCGGCGTGCGGCTGTTCACCCGCACCCCCCGCGGCGCCGAACTCACCATCGACGGACAGGCGTTCCTCCCCCACGCCCGCGAGCTGCTGCGCACCGCCGAACGCGCCGTCGCCTCCGTGCGCACCGACCACCGCCCGCTGCGGGTCGACGTGATCAACTCGCGCGGCGCCGCCTCCGGCCTGATGCGCGGCTTCCACCACGCGCACCCGGACGTCGACCTCGACGTGCTGATGCTGCTCGACATCGAGGCCGCCCTCGCCGCCCTCCGCTCCGGCGCGCTCGACGCGACCTTCCGCGCCGTCGCCATGCCAGGCCGCCCCCTGCCCGAGGACATCGCGTCCGTCCGCGTCCTCGACGAACCGCTCCAGCTCCTCACCGGCCCCGCCCACCCCCTCGCGGACGCCGACTCCGTGACCGTCGCCGAGCTGGTCGGCCACCGCATCTGGATGCCCGGCATCCTCCCCGGCAGCGAGTGGGCCGCCTACTACGACGACCTCGTCGCCGAGTTCGGCCTCACCATCGAGGCCACCGGGCCCAACTTCGGCTCCGACGCCCTCCTCGACACCATCGCCGGCACCCCGGCCCTGGCCACCTTCATGAGCGAGCGGACCCGCCTCGTCTGGCCCGCCGGCCACGGCCTGCGCCGCATCCCGGTCACCGGTCCGACGCCCGTCTACCCCCACTCACTCCTCTGGCACCGCGACAACCCCCACCCCGCCCTGCCCACCCTCCGCGCCCACCTCGCCACCACCCCCACCCCCGGCGCCCCCGCCACCTGGACCCCCGCCTGGATCCGCCCCCACCGAGACCCCACCGCCCCGCCCGCCCGGCCCCGGAAAACGCGACAGGCCCAGGTCGTATGACCTGGGCCTTCGCCGCTGGAGCGGGCGCCGAGAACCGAACTCGCGCTCCCAGCTTGGTCAGCTCGCCACCCTCGCGGCGGAACCATGGCCCTGGCGTGCAGTCACGCTGCCCCGGTGTCGTCGCAGCCTTGACGGGCCGCACCGCCGCTTACCGTGATTTACCGGCCGAGACTGCCTCTTG
The DNA here is from genome assembly GCF_040636595.1 of Kitasatospora sp. NPDC036755. Lineage (NCBI taxonomy): Bacteria > Bacillati > Actinomycetota > Actinomycetes > Kitasatosporales > Streptomycetaceae > Kitasatospora > Kitasatospora sp. NPDC036755. The sequence goes on along the minus strand of NZ_JBEZUT010000011.1, from coordinate 48,458 downwards.
CGGCATGGATGAGACACGGATCATGTGGCTCACCAAGGCGGGTCGGTCAGTCGTCCTCTCGTGTCGGGCGGCGATGGCTGGCGATGGCTGCGGCTAGCGCGAGAATCGCTTCGACCTGGGCCATCTGGATGCGCAACTCCGGGTTGCCTTTGACTGAGAACGACTTCGGGTTCAGCATCGCGAGAAGCTCTTCGGCCCTGGACACGTGTGTGGGGTAGTCAGCCATGTGAGCACGGTAGCTTCGACGCTCGGGCGGTGGAGCGGTTTCGGCCGGTGTCCTGCCTGGTTCGGGGTCGAGCGTGATCGAGGGGCCGCAAGCTGTCGCGACTCGGTCAGGGCTCCTTGGGCCTGACCGCAATCTGGCCGAGTGGCCCCCCGGGCCGCGCTGATCTACCAGCACGCCACCAGCGAGCGGGACAAGAAGATCGCGGACGGCATGGACGCAGCGATCAACGATGCCCTCGGTCGGGGCACGACACCGCTCGACCAGCCGTAGAGGCACGCAGGGGGCACTGGAGGAACCCGGAAATGCGAAAGCCCCAGGCCGCTGGCCTGGGGCTTTACTGCTGGAGCGGGCGACGAGAATCGAACTCGCGCTCTAAGCTTGGGAAGCTCATGTTCTACCATTAAACTACGCCCGCCTGATGAGCCGTCAGAGACCGCTCGATCCAGTGTCACTGTACCCCATCTGCGACGGTGGTTGCACGGGGGGTCCGCGGACGTGGCGGAGAGCGGTGGGGCGGGTGCGGGGGCGTACTGTTTGGGCCGCGTGCGAGTGCTCCGGTGGGTGGGAGCCGAGGCGGCGAGCCATGGTGAGGAATGTCCGGAACATCCCCTAATGTGACGCTGTCCCGGGGCTCGGCCGCCGGGGTGCGAGTACGGGTGAGTACTGGGTTAGGGATGGGAAGGGGATCGATGGAGCAGCGCGCCGTCGTTCGTTGTGCCGAGGGGCACCTGTTCAGCACCACCACGTTCCCGATGCAGAACCTCGGTCCGGGCCGGCTCGGGCCCGGACGGTTGATCCGCTGTCCGCAGTGCGGACGGCTGCGGAGTTCGGTGCTGGCCGACGTGCGGGAGCTGTCGGAGCCGCAACTGGCGCGGGCGATGCGGCTGGAGGCCGCGGAGTTCCTGGCCTGACGGCGGACGGACGGAGTGACGGGCCCCGGGCGGATTCGTCCGGGGCCCTTTCTTGCACGTAACCTCGAAGCGTGCTGCTCTCTGACAAGGACATCCGGACCGAAATCGACCTGGGTCGGGTCGGCATCGACCCCTTCGACCCGGCGATGATCCAGCCGTCGAGTATCGACGTGCGCCTCGACCGCTTCTTCCGCGTGTTCGAGAACCACAAGTACCCGCACATCGACCCCTCCGAGGAGCAGCCGGACCTGACCCGGCTGGTCGAGCCGGACGGCGACGAGGCGTTCATCCTGCACCCCGGCGAGTTCGTGCTGGCCTCGACGTACGAGGTCATCACGCTGCCCGACGACGTCGCATCCCGGCTGGAGGGCAAGTCGAGCCTGGGCCGCCTGGGCCTGCTCACCCACTCCACGGCCGGCTTCATCGACCCGGGCTTCAGCGGCCACGTGACCCTGGAGCTGTCGAACGTCGCGACGCTGCCGATCAAGCTCTACCCGGGCATGAAGATCGGGCAGCTGTGCCTGTTCCGGCTCTCCTCGCCCTCGGAGCACCCGTACGGCTCGGAGCGCTACGGCTCGCGTTACCAGGGCCAGCGCGGCCCGACGCCGTCCCGCTCGTACCTGAACTTCCACCAGACCAAGATCTGACCGCGGGACCGACGGAGCGCACGCACGACGGGCGGCCGCCCCCGTCCGAGGACGGACGGGGCGGCCGCCCGTGGCGTTTCTCAGGCCCGCTCGGGGCTGGTGACGGCGACCAGCTCGGTGCCGTCCTCGGACAGCCGCAGCTCGGTGCGCAGCCCGGCCAGCTCGCCGAGGTGGTGCAGGTGGGTGCCGCCGCAGAAGATCTGCGCGCCGCCCTCGGGCAGCTCGCAGTGCCACTGGCGGCGGGCGGTGAGCTCGGGGCCGGGCACCTCGATGCGGACCGGGGCATCGGCGGCGACCCAGGCGGCCAGCCGCTCGTTGACGGCCTCGGTGAGGGCCGGCAGGGCATCGGCGAGGGCCGGGAACTCCTCGGTGGCGTCCACCGTGAAGCCCTTCTTCTTCAGCGACTTGCCGAGCCGGTAGGTGTCGGTGCTGGCCGCGGTGTCCATCACCGAGCTCGCCATGGCGAGGCTGTCGAAGTCCGGGTGGCCGAAGGCGTCCGAGCGGCCCGGGTCCTTGCGCCAGCGCGGGGCGAGCGCGGCGTTCAGGGCGAGGGCGAGCAGGTGGCAGCCGCTGTGCGAGGCGCTGAGGGCGCCCCGGCGGTCGGCGTCGACGGCGAGCGCCGCGGTGCGGCCGACGAGGTCCCCCGGGTCGCCGTCGACGACGTGCAGGACCAGCCAGGACCACTCCTCGTCACCGCGCCGGACCGGGATGTCGGCGCCGACCAGCGGTTCCCCGCCCTCCGGGCCGACGGCGCCGGTCAGGCAGTCGACCACGGCCAGTTCGGTGCCGTCCACGGTCAGGGTGCCGTGGTCGGCCGGCTGGTCGGGCCAGGTGTGGTCGAGCGGGTGGAACGGGGTCGCCTCGGTGACGACGGCGTACCGGCCGTCGGCCAGCGGGTGCACCGCGAGCACCGGGGACTCGCCGGTCACCGCCCCGGCCGGGAAGCTGACGTGGGTGGTGGGGAGGGTCATGCCTGGCTCCGGTGAAGGTGGACGACGAGGGTGGCGGGCCCGGCGCTCGGCCGCGACCCGCCCCCATTCTGCCCTTCGTCCTTCGGAGCCCTCAGCCCAGTGTCGGCAGCTTGATCAGCACCAGCAGCGCGACCAGCTGTATCGCCGACGCGGCCGCGGCCTTGCCCCAGGGCAGGTCGTGCAGCCGCCGGACCATGCTGGTCAGCAGGTACGCGCAGAGCATCCAGGTGGCCCAGCCGACGACCTGGACGACGATGCTGCCGGAGGGCATCACCAGGTCGAGCAGCAGCCGGGGCGCGTCGGTGAGCCAGCCGATCAGCGCGGCCAGGCCGACGGTCGCCTTCCACGGGCCGTCGCCGCCCAGCTGGCGGGCCATCGCGTAGGTGACCCCGCCGAAGAGCGCGCCGGCCACGGTGAAGCCGATCGCGGCGGCGAGGATGCCGGTCAGCGCCACGGTGAAGGTCGAGTTGACGATGTCGTCGTGGGTCAGCCCGATGCCGAGCACCGCGAGCGCGCCGTACAGCAGCGAGACGGTGAGGGCGGGCAGCCAGACCTGGTGGTCCCGGGTGCGGTCGAAGACGGCGGTCGGGGAGCGGAACAGGCCGGTGAACAGCTCGCGCCACTGCGGGCGGGGCCCGGCGACGTGCGGGGCGGACTGGCCGCCGGCCCGGTAGGTGGCGACGTTGTCCTGCCCGTACGGCTGCTGGTCGTAGCCCTGCTCGGAGCCGTAGCCCTGCTCGGAGCCGTAACCCTGCTCGGGACCGTAGCCGTGGTCGGAGCCGTACGGCGGCTGCTGCGGCCCGTGGCCGTCGTCGTAGTAGCCGGGGTGCCCCTGGTACGGCGGCTGCTGCCCGTACGGGCCACCGCCCGCGTACGGGTCGCCGGCCGGGAAGGCCCGGGTGTTGCCGGGCCGGTCCGCCGCGTACGGGTCGTACCCGTCCCCCGCCGGGTGCCCCGAACCTCCGGACGGACCTCCGGACGGACCGCCACCGGGCCCGCCGGGCGCCGCCGGGTGCGAGGCCGTGAAGTACTCCGGCCCGTCCGTTCCCCCGTGCCCCCCGGGCGCCGCCGGCGGCGGAGGGGCCGACCACCCGCCGTGCGGGCGGTCGGCGCCCTGACCGCTGTCGTATCGATTACCAGCCACGGTCCGAAGGTACCCGTCCGGCCCGGCCCGCGTGGGCCCCCGGACGGAGCCGGGGCCGGTTTGCAGCGAGGCTGAGACGAACGGGGCCGAAAACCCTCCGGCCCCGGCCCCGGGGCGCTACCGCTGGGCGCCGACCGACGGCCCGTGGACCGCCGCGGCCGCGCTGGTGCCGGCCGGGCAGCCGCCCGGGCCGGCCGAGGTGCGGACGGCGCCCACCGGCAGCAGGGTGCCGCAGGCGATCCGGATGCCGTTCGGCAGCTCGTTGTCCGACTCCACGATCGCGCCGTCGCCGATCACGGCGCCGTCCAGCGCCGAGCGGTCGCCGACGGTGGCGAAGGCGCCCACGATCGAGTCCTTGACCAGGGTGTCCGGGCCGATCACCGCGCCCGGGAGGATCACGCTGCCCTCGACGATCGCGCCGGCCTCGACCACCGCGTCCTCGGAGACCACCGTGCCGCCGCTGAGCACCGCGCCCCGGTGGACGGTGGCGCCGGGCAGCAGCAGGGCGTCGCCGGTCGGGCCGGGGACGGCCGGGGAGTCGACCTTGCCGAGCACCAGGTCGGCCGAGCCGCGGACGAAGGCCGCCGGGGTGCCCAGGTCCAGCCAGTACGAGGTGTCGACGACGCCGCGCAGCAGCGCGCCGGTCTCGAGCAGCTCGGGGAAGGTCTCGCGCTCGACGGACACCTCGCGGCCGGCCGGGATCCGGTCGATCACGGACCGGGTGAAGACGTAGCAGCCGGCGTTGATCTGGTCGGTGACGATCTGCTCCGGGGTCTCCGGCTTCTCCAGGAACTCCAGCACCCGCCCGTCCTCGTCGGTCGGGACGAGGCCGAAGGCCCGCGGGTCCTCGACCCGGGTGAGGTGCAGGGTCACGTCGGCCCCGGCGGCCACGTGGCCGTCGCGCAGGGCGGCGATGTCGACGCCGGAGAGGATGTCGCCGTTGAAGACCAGCACCGGCTCGTCGGGGCCGCAGGTCAGCCCGGAGGCGGCGTTGCGGATGGCGCCTCCGGTGCCCAGCGGCTCGCGCTCGGTCAGGTAGACGAGCTCGATTCCGTACGGGGTGCCGTCCTGGAAGTGGTCCTCGAACACCTCGGCCAGGTACGAGGTGGCCAGCACGACGCGGGTGACGCCGGCGGCCGCCGCACGGGCCAACTGGTGCGCGATGAACGGGACGCCTGCCACCGGCAGCATCGGCTTGGGGGTGTGGGTGGTCAGCGGACGCAGTCGCGTGCCCTTACCACCGACCAGCATGATCGCCTCGGTCATGGTCTGCGCTGTTCCCCTTGTGGTCTCTGCGGCCCGGCCCGCCGGGCCGACACCTCGTCGTCGGTCGGGACCCGGCCGTCCGGCCGACGCGGGTCGCCACCCGCCCGGGGCTTCCGTCCGGAACGGGTCGACCGGCACGAAGCCGGTCCGGGCCTACTGTATTTGCTTCCGACCGAATGCCCGTCCGGCGCCTGTGCGATTGCCGTCACTCCCCGTACGCCCGCCGTACCGGCGCGGGCCGCCCGGAGAGTCCGAAAGCCCGGCCCGGCGGACGCGTCAGCGGCGTCCACCGGGCCGGGCGGTTGTAGCAGAACTGTCGAACAGCGGGCTCCGCGGCGGTGGTTCAGGAGGCGTTCGGTGCCTGGTCAGGCACTGCTCACGCGTCCACCGTCGCGCTCTGCTCCTCGCTCCCGGCCGGCGGGAGGGCCTTCACCGAGTCGAGCAGCAGCTGGGCCACGTCGACCACCTTCAGGTGCTCCTTGGCCGCGCCCTCGTTCTTCTTGCCGTTGACCGAGTCGGAGAGCATCACCAGGCAGAACGGGCAGGCGGTGGAGACGATGTCCGGGTCGAGCGACAGCGCCTCGTCCACGCGCTCGGTGTTGATCCGCTTGCCGATGCGCTCCTCCATCCACATCCGGGCACCGCCGGCGCCGCAGCAGAAGCCGCGCTCCTTGTGGCGGTGCATCTCCTGCTGGCGCAGACCGGGGACCTTGTCCATGATCTCGCGCGGCGGGCTGTAGACCTTGTTGTGGCGGCCCAGGTAGCAGGGGTCGTGGTAGGTGATCAGGCCCTCGACCGGGTTGACCGGGACGAGCTTGCCCTCGTCGATCAGGTGCTGCAGCAGCTGGGTGTGGTGGATGACCTCGAAGTGGCCGCCCAGCTGCGGGTACTCGTTCGCGATGGTGTTGAAGCAGTGCGGGCAGGTGGCGACGATCCGCTTGACCGGGGCGTCCTCCAGGGCCGCGTTCAGCGTCTCCACGTTCTGCGCGCCGAGCATCTGGAACAGGAACTCGTTGCCCAGGCGGCGGGCGGAGTCACCGGTGCAGGACTCCTCCTTGCCGAGGATCGCGAACTTCACGCCCGCGGTGTGCAGCAGTTCGGCGAAGGCCTTCGTGGTCTTCTTGGCGCGGTCCTCCAGGGCGCCGGCGCAGCCGACCCAGTAGAGGTACTCGACCTCGGCGGGGTCGATGTCCTCGCCGATCACCGGCACCTCGATGCCGGTCTCCTTCTTGAGCTCCTTGACCCAGTCCAGGCGGGCCTTGGTGGCCATGCCCCACGGGTTGCCCTTGTTCTCCAGGTTCTTGAGCATCGTCCCGGCCTCGGTCGGGAACGAGGACTCGATCATCACCTGGTAGCGGCGCATGTCGACGATGTGGTCGATGTGCTCGATGTCCACCGGGCACTGCTCGACGCAGGCGCCGCAGGTGGTGCAGGACCAGAGCACGTCCGGGTCGATGACGCCGTTCTCCTCGGCGGTGCCGATGAGCGGGCGCTCGGCCTCGGCGAGGGCGGCCGCCGGGACGTCCGCGAGCTGCTCGGCGGTGGCCCGCTCCTCGCCCTCCATGTCCTTGCCGCCGCCGGCCAGCAGGTACGGCGCCTTGCCGTAGGCGTGCTCGCGCAGGCTCATGATCAGCAGCTTCGGCGAGAGCGGCTTGCCGGTGTTCCAGGCCGGGCACTGCGACTGGCAGCGGCCGCACTCGGTGCAGGTGGAGAAGTCGAGGATGCCCTTCCAGGAGAAGTGCTCGACCTGGGAGACGCCGAAGACGGCGTCCTCGGCCGGGTCCTCGAAGTCGATCGGCTGACCCTCGCTGGTCATCGGACGGAGGGCGCCGAGCGCGGTGCCGCCGTCCTCCTCGCGCTTGAAGTAGATGTTGAAGAAGCCGAGGAAGCGGTGCCAGGCCACGCCCATCGAGGGGTTGAGGCCGATGGTCGTCGCCCACGCGAACGAGATGCAGATCTTCAGCATCGCGAACAGGTAGATCAGGTTCTCCAGCGTGCCGTGCGACAGGCCGCTCAGCGCGGAGACCAGCGGGTACGAGACCAGGTGCTCCGGCCCGTACGAGTCGACGCCGTTGAGGGCGCCCTCCAGGGCGCGCAGCATCAGGATGCAGAGGCCGATGCCGAGGATCGTGTACTCGACGTAGAAGGCCTGCCAGGCGATGGAGCCGGCGAACCGGGACTTGCGGCCCGACCTGGACGGCAGGCTCATCAGCCGGATCACGATCAGGACCAGGATGCCCAGCGTGGTCAGGGTGCCGATCAGCTCGACGAAGAGCTGCCAGATCATCCAGTGCCCGATGATCGGCAGCGCGAAGTCGGCGTCGAAGAGCTGGCCGAAGGCGTTGACGATGGTCAGCACCAGGCTGAAGAAGCCGACGGCGACGAACCAGTGGGCGATGCCGACGATCCCCCACCGGTTCATCCTGGTGTGGCCGACGAACTCGGTCGCGAGGGTCTTCGCCCGCTGGGCGGGCTGCCCGAAGCGGGTGGAGTCCGGCGCACCGGTGCGGACCACCTTGTAGATGTACAGCGCCGCACGGGCGGCGAGCGCGGTGCCGATCACGAATGTGACCAGCGAGATGACGATCGCTGCTAGCTGCATCGGCTCTCCGTCTCCTGCGGCTTTGCGGTTGAGCAGGCCCTCGGCCCTACGGTTTTCGGAACTGAGTGTACTGGTCGGTAACTTGCCGGGCCGACGGCCCGGACATTACCGGTGCGCAACAGTTCTCCAGAAGATTCCCAAGCTATGGCGGCAGTCACGTGGGCGCACCCCCGCCACGGCGCGGCGGGCCCGCGGACGCCGACCGGGGTGCCGGGGCGCCCGCGGACCGCCCCGCACCCGCCCACATCCGCCCCGCATCCGCCCCGCGCTCAGCAAAGTTGAGCGGGACGAACTCATACCTGTTGACGCGACCCACCGGGTCGTGCATCCTTGAGCCTGTAAAGCTCAACTCTTCCGTGGAGGTATCTACGATGGCACGCGCGGTCGGCATCGACCTCGGTACGACGAACTCGGTCGTCAGCGTTCTGGAGGGTGGCGAGCCCACCGTCATCACGAACGCCGAGGGCGCTCGGACCACGCCGTCCGTCGTCGCCTTCGCGAAGAACGGCGAGGTCCTGGTCGGCGAGGTGGCCAAGCGCCAGGCGGTCACCAACGTCGACCGCACCATCCGCTCGGTCAAGCGCCACATGGGCACCGGGTGGAAGATCAACATCGACGGCAAGGACTTCAACCCCCAGCAGATCTCGGCCTTCGTGCTGCAGAAGCTGAAGCGGGACGCCGAGGCGTACCTGGGCGAGACCGTCACCGACGCCGTCATCACCGTCCCGGCGTACTTCAACGACTCCGAGCGCCAGGCCACCAAGGAGGCCGGCGAGATCGCGGGCCTGAACGTCCTGCGCATCGTCAACGAGCCGACCGCGGCCGCCCTCGCGTACGGCCTCGACAAGGACGACCAGACCATCCTGGTCTTCGACCTCGGCGGCGGCACCTTCGACGTCTCCCTGCTGGAGATCGGCGACGGGGTCGTCGAGGTGAAGGCCACCAACGGTGACAACCACCTCGGTGGCGATGACTGGGACCAGCGCGTCGTCGACCACCTGGTCAAGGTCTTCCAGTCCGGCCACGGCGTCGACCTGTCCAAGGACAAGATGGCCCTCCAGCGTCTGCGCGAGGCCGCCGAGAAGGCGAAGATCGAGCTGTCCTCGTCCTCCGAGACCTCGATCAACCTGCCGTACATCACGGCCTCCGCCGAGGGCCCGCTGCACCTGGACGAGAAGCTCACCCGCGCCCAGTTCCAGCAGCTGACGGCGGACCTGCTGGAGCGCTGCAAGGTCCCGTTCCACAACGTCATCAAGGACGCCGGCATCTCGCTCTCCGAGATCGACCACGTCGTCCTGGTCGGTGGCTCGACCCGCATGCCGGCCGTCGCCGAGCTCGTCAAGGAGCTGACCGGCGGCCAGGACGCCAACAAGGGCGTCAACCCGGACGAGGTCGTCGCCATCGGCGCCGCGCTGCAGGCCGGTGTCCTGAAGGGCGAGGTCAAGGACGTCCTGCTGCTCGACGTCACCCCGCTGTCCCTCGGCATCGAGACCAAGGGCGGCATCATGACCAAGCTGATCGAGCGCAACACCACGATCCCGACCAAGCGCTCCGAGATCTTCACCACGGCCGAGGACAACCAGCCGTCCGTGCAGATCCAGGTCTACCAGGGCGAGCGCGAGATCGCCGCGTACAACAAGAAGCTCGGCATGTTCGAGCTGACCGGCCTGCCGCCGGCGCCGCGCGGCCTGCCGCAGATCGAGGTCACCTTCGACATCGACGCCAACGGCATCATGCACGTCGGTGCCAAGGACCTCGGCACCGGCAAGGAGCAGAAGATGACCGTCACCGGCGGCTCCTCGCTGCCGAAGGACGAGGTCGACCGCATGCGCCGCGAGGCCGAGCAGTACGCCGAGGACGACCACAAGCGTCGCGAGACCGTGGAGACCCGCAACTCCGCCGAGCAGCTCGTCTACTCGACCGAGAAGTTCATCGCCGACAACGCCGACAAGCTGCCGGGCGACGTCAAGACCGAGGTCGAGACCGCCATCGGCGAGCTCAAGGAGGCCCTGAAGGGCGAGGACATCGCGAAGATCCGCGAGGCCTCGGAGAAGGTCTCCACCACCGCGCAGAAGCTCGGCCAGGCGCTGTACGCCAACGCCGACGCCCCCGCCGGTGCCGCCGCTGCCGGTGACTCCGCCCAGGCCAAGGACGACGACGTCGTCGACGCCGAGATCGTGGACGACGAGAAGCCCAAGGGCGGTGCGGCATGACGGACAAGCCGCAGGGTGGCAAGCCCGGCGACGACTCCGCCGCCGAAGAGGCTGTGATCAAGGCTGCCGAGGAGGCCGCCGCGGCCGGCTCCGGAGAGTCCGGTTCGGACGAGGCCGCCGCTGCCAAGCGCGAGCTCGCCGAGCGCACCGGTGACCTCCAGCGCCTCCAGGCCGAGTACCAGAACTACCGCAAGCGGGTCGAGCGCGACCGGCTGACCGTCCGCGAGATCGCCGTCTCCAACATCCTGGAGTCGCTGATCCCGGTCCTGGACGACATCGGCCGCGCCCGCGAGCACGGCGAGGTCACGGGCGGCTTCAAGTCCGTCGCCGAGTCGCTGGAGACGGTCGTCGCCAAGCTGGGCCTGCAGCAGTTCGGCAAGGAGGGCGAGCCCTTCGACCCGACCATGCACGAGGCGCTGATGCACAGCTACTCCTCGGACGTCACCGAGGACACCTGTGTGCAGATCCTCCAGCCCGGCTACCGCATCGGCGAGCGGATCATCCGCCCGGCGATGGTGGCCGTCGCGGAGCCCCAGCCCGGCAGCCAGGCGTCCTCGGACGCCGAGGCGAAGTCCGCCGACGCGGACAAGTCCGACGGTGGCTCGGACAGCTGACAACCTGTGACAGCTGACACCCAGTGCGCTGCGGAGTCGTACGCCGGCCAGTACGGCGGCCGGCTCCGCAGCGCTCTGTCAACAGCCCTTCGCCCGGTGCCTGTTGACAGTTCTGTGACGATGGACATCGGGAGGTGGCGGAAGCCGTGAGCGAGCGCAGCGAGCGAACCGTTGAGGGGCGCGTGTACCGCTCTGCGGCTGCCGAGTGCAGCGAGGTGGACGCATGAGCGGCAAGGACTACGTGGAGAAGGACTACTACAAGGTCCTCGGCGTGCCCAAGGACGCCACCGCCACCGAGATCAAGAAGACCTACCGCAAGCTCGCGCGCGAGTTCCACCCCGACGCCAACAAGGGTGACGCCAAGGCCGAGGAGCGGTTCAAGGACATCTCCGAGGCGTACGACGTCCTCTCCGACGAGAAGCGCCGCAAGGAGTACGACGAGGCCCGCAGCCTCTTCGCCAACGGCGGCTTCCGGGCCGCCGGCGGCCCCGGCGGCACCGGCAGCTACAGCTTCGACTTCGGCGACCTCTTCAGCGGGAGCCAGGGCGGCCCCGGCGGCGGTGGCGGCGGCATCGGCGACGTCTTCGGCGGCCTCTTCAACCGCGGCGGCACCCGGCAGGCCCAGCCCCGGCGCGGCGCGGACGTCGAGACCGAGGTGACGCTCTCCTTCGAGGAGGCGGTGGACGGCGCGACCGTCCCGCTGCGGATGACCAGCCAGGCCCCCTGCCGCACCTGCAACGGCACCGGCGCCAAGTCCGGCACCACCCCGCGGGTCTGTCCGACCTGCGTCGGCGCGGGCACCGTCAGCCGCGGCCAGGGCGCCTTCGCGCTCTCCGAGCCGTGCAAGGACTGCCGCGGCCGGGGCATGATCGTCGACGACCCGTGCACCGACTGCCACGGCAGCGGCCGGGCCAGCTCGGCCCGCACCATGCAGGTCCGGATCCCGGCCGGCGTCCAGGCCGACCAGCGCATCCGGCTGAAGGGCAAGGGCGCCCAGGGCGAGCGCGGCGGGCAGCCCGGTGACCTCTACGTCACCGTGCACGTCGACCCGCACCCGGTCTTCGGGCGCAAGGGCGACAACCTCACCGTCACCGTCCCGGTCACCTTCCCCGAGGCCACGCTCGGCGCCACCATCGAGGTGCCCACGCTGAACGGTCCGGCGGTGAAGCTCAAGCTGCCCCCGGGCAGCGCCAACGGCCTCACCATGCGCGCCCGCGGCAAGGGCGCCACCCGCAAGGACGGCACCCGCGGCGACCTCCTCGTCACCGTCGAGGTCGTGGTGCCCCGGCACGTCACCGGCGACGCGCTGAACGCCCTCGAGCAGTACCGCGAGGCCACCGCCTCCGACGATCCGCGCGCCGCCCTGTTCCGGGCGGCGAAGGGAGCGTGACGACCAGATGTCCCCGATGAATCCGATCGACCCCGACACCCCGATCGGCGCCGGCCTCGGCGAGGGCCTGCCCGGCGCCGGCCCCCGCCGCACCCGCCGGGCCGCCGCGGCACCGCCGCCGTACGTCCTCACCGAGGACACCCCGGTGTACGTCATCTCCGTGGCCGCCGAGCTGTCCGGTCTGCACCCGCAGACCCTGCGCCAGTACGACCGCCTCGGCCTGGTCTGCCCCGACCGCACCGCCGGCCGCGGCCGCCGCTACTCCGCGCGCGACATCCAGCAGTTGCGCGAGGTCCAGCGGCTCTCCCAGGACGAGGGCATCAACCTGGCGGGCATCAAGCGGATCATCGAGCTGGAGAACCAGGTCACCGCCCTCCAGTCCCGCATCGCGGAACTGGTCGACTCCCTGGAGGGCGCGGCCACGGCCCTCCAGCAGCGCGAGGCGGCCGTCCACGCCTCCTACCGCCGCGACCTCGTCCCGTACCAGCCGCCCACCCCGCAGTCCAGCGCTCTGGTGGTCTGGCGCCCCAAGCGCTGACGGGACCATCCACCGGCCGCCGGCCCCTCCTCCCGGGGGGTGCCGGCGGCTGCCGTGTGGTGAGAGAGTGTCGATCCGGCGACCGGCCCTGGTTCAGGGGGGAGCGGCGATCTCATCGTCAGTAATGGTCACCCGCCCTAGGATCTGATGGAACGGGTCCCGGCAGGTCTGGGTCAACGGCAAGGAGCCGACATGAGTGGACGAGCTCAACTCGGCCCCATCGCAGGTGGGGCACCAATACTCTCGGCAGAAGCTCGTGCGCTCTTCCTGCGAATCGTCAGGGCCGGTGGTCGTACGCCACAAGTCGCCGCATCCCCGGAGGACTCGGGTCCGCAGGACGAATTGATCCGAATAGGGCTGCTGGTACCGGACCTCGACAGCCTGGACAACCTGGTCGCCATCGACCCGACCCAGCTCTCGGAGAGCCTCAGCAGCTCATGGCAGCGGCAGGCACTCGACCTTCTTTCCCGGTCCGTCGCACTTCCCGCCGAATTGAGCGACCTCGCCCAGGAGTTTCACACGCCGGGGCAGGGGGGCGGCTCTATCGAGTACGTCCACGGAAAGGTGCTGATAAACCAGAAGATGCAGCAGTACGCGGATGCCGGCGCGGAAGAGGCACTGGCACTCCAACCGGGGGGCCCGAGACCTCCCGAACTGCTGGCTTCGGTGATCGACCGGGACCTCGCCATGCTGGGCAACGGCACGGAGATCCGGACGATCTACCACGCCAGCACGCGCTACCACCAGCCCACTCGGGACTACGTGGCGCGCCTGGCCAAGGCCGGCGGGCAGTACCGGACCCTGGACGAGCCCTACACCCGGCTCATCGTCATAGACCGGAAAATCGCCGTCATCCCGGTCGCGCACGACTTGAACATGGCGGCGTTCATCCACGAACCGGCGGTGGCGAGCTATCTCGCCGAGCAGGTATTCGAGCCCAGTTGGAGTCGCGCGCTGGACTTCGACGGGGATCGCACCGTCCCCCAGCAAGTGGTCTCCCGGCTCCGCCAGACGATCATCGATCTGCTGCTGGCCGGGACCAACCACCGGGTCATCGCGAGACGCCTGGGAATCAGCGAACGCACCCTGGCGCGCCACATCGCCGAGATGCGCGAGGAGTACAACGTGGACTCGTTGTTCCAACTCGGGTACGCGTTGGCGCAGGCCGAATCCGCCGGCGGGAAACGGCCGTAGGGCCGGATCTCGACGGCAGTCCTCCGGCTCCGCGCGGGTCGTGGCGCGACGGAACGCTCCGTACGCGAAGCCACTGGCCGCGGCCGGACTCGCCCGACGGACGGCCCCCGGTCCGGATCCGCCCGACGTGCGCGACTAGCCCCAGCTGATGTCGTCCATGGCGACGACGGAAGCGACGGCCGAGGAATCGGACGCGTCGTTCACGTGGTCGACCGCGAGGAATCCACCCAGCACCGCAGCCGCACCGACAACCAGAGGCAGAACCGCCTTACGGACGAAACGGCACAAGTGAGACATACCCACCCCTTCAGTCATCTGCTTCGAACGCAGTGTCACGGCAAACTTATCGACCACATGTTGCCGCAGGGTGCACGAGCCTGCCAATACCTGCACGACCACGGACGCGTCATCTCTCTGCCAGGCAGCCATATGACACCGGGAAGCCCTGGACGGGGCAGGGGCCACCGATGGACGATCAGTTCGCCCCCGATGGTCCAGCATCAACCGACAATTCTGTTGCTGTACTGTCAATTTGACCATAGCAGGGCACCGGAAAAATTGAAGACGCAACCACTCTCAACGCCTGCCGGCACCACTTCATAACCCGGTCGGCCTTTCCCCGGAGTCGACATGACCGAGCCCTACCTGCGTCACCACGACAGCCAGGCCCCTGAGGGTCGGCGTGCACGTGTGTTCCTGGCCGCCCCGCTGATGCGACTGACCGGGCCGGCCGACAGCGTGGTGACCCTCGCCAGCCGGACGCGGCTGACGACGCTCCGCACCACCCTGCTCCGCAGCGGTGCCGCCGTGTACAGCGCGCACCACAGCGACGCCTGGACCATCTCCGGCCGCGCGCCGGAGCCCCGCGTTCCGTCCGACTTCCGCGCCCTCCAGTCCGCCGACCTCGTGTTCGCCTACGTCGGCGCCCCCCTGTCGGCCGGCGTGAGCCTGGAGCTCGGCTGGGCGTCGGCGCTGCGCAAGCCGATCGTCCTGCTCGTCGACGAGGCCATCACCCACAACCCGCTGATCGCCACCATCGAGCAGGTCGCCCCCGTCCTGCCGCTGGTCTTCGACGACACCTGGTCGCAGGAGGCCCTCAACCACACGGTCGAGACCGCGCTGGACTGGGCCGGCATGGCGCTCTCCCTGCGCGAGGGCTTCTGGACCGCCCCCGGCGAGCAGTTCAACGTCCCCCGGCAGCAGCCCCCGGTCCCCGGCTACTGGCCGACCGGCGCCGCCACCGGCTGACCGACGGCTACCCACCGGGCCTCCCCGTCCGGAGTCCTCGCATCCGCCGACCCGATCGGAACAGCGCCTCCACGTCGAACAGCCCACGCAGCCGGGCGATGTGACCGGCGACGGTGCGCTCGCCCAGCCCCGCCCGGCCGGCGATCGCCCGCTGCGTGAGCCCCCGGCCGACAGCCGGCCGACCCGTTCGTGGGCCGCCGGCCCCGACGAACCCGCGCACAGCGCGGCCCGGTCCACGCCCCGGGCCTCCTCCCGGCGCTGCGCGAAGACGCCCGCCACGCACCCGACCACCGCCGGATCCGCCACCACGGCGGCGACCTCGTCGCCCGAGGTCGCCGGGATCACGGCGACGGTCCGGCCGGGGACGAGGGCCCGGCCGCACGGGGCGTCGAGGACCCGGATCCGCGAGCCCGTCCGCGTGGTCCCGGCGCCGGACCCGACCTGGTCCCGCTCCGGTCGGGCCCGCGGCCGGCCGATCGTGCGGACCGATCCGCCGCGCTCGACGTGACGGCGGGTCCGGGCCCGCGGCCGGCCGCCCTCGCGCGGCACGGCGGGGTGGAGGGCCCGGGCGGCGGCGTCAGTCATGGTGCTCACCCCGGAGCTGCCAGCCGAGGTGGAAGAGGGTCTGCGCACCGTAGCGGTCGCGCAGCCGGGAGATGTGGGCGGCCACGGTGCGCTCGCTCACGCCCAGCCGGCCGGCGACGGCCCGTTGGGTGAGGCCGCGCGCGAGCAGCCGGCCGATCCGGACGGTGGTGGCGGAGGGCGCGTCGAGGTACCGGCCCGCGGGGGCGGCCCGGGCCCAGTCGCGTTCGAACTGGGCGACCAGGTGGGCGACGGTGGTGGAGTCGGTGAGGAAGACGGCCCGGCCGAGGTCCTCGGCGGCGGGGATGACGGCCACCGCGCGGTCGAAGACCAGCACCCGCTCGTACGGTTCGGCGAGGACCCTGACCTGGGCGCCCTGCCCGGTGCGCAGGGCGATCTGGCTCCGCACCGCGGGATCGGTCAGGGTGACCGGCTGGTAGAGCGTGCGCAGCGAGCAGCCGCGGCGCAGCAGCGAGAGGTCCTGGGCGAGGGCCATCCGGAGGCCTTCCAGCGGGCGCGGTCCGGGCTGGGCGGCCAGGACCTCCTCCCGGCACTCCGAGACGAGCTCGCCGACCCGCCGGCGGACCTCGGCGGCGCCGCCGACGGTACCGGCCCCGGGATCGCCGGCCCCCCGAGCACCGGTTCCGGGAGCCTCGGCCCCGGGACCTTCGGACCGCGGTTCGACGGCCCGGGGGCCGAGGGGCGGCGGGCTCCCGACCGGGTGGCGGGCCGCGTCGTAGGCGCCGGCCAGCGGCCCGAGGGCGGCCGGGAGCCGCTCCGCGTACCGCAGCAGGCAAAGGGCGCGGTTGCGCAGCTCGACGCCGATCCGCTCGCCGAGGGCGCGCGGGCTGGCGGCCGTCCAGCCGGTGGCGGTGGGGGTCAGCAGGCCCCGGGCGACGAGGGCGGCCAGCGCGGGGCGGTCGGCGGGGGCGAGGTCCTCGGGGCGCAGCCGGCCGCCGCCGCGCACGGCGGCGAGGTAGAGCGCCCGCTCGGCCGGGCCCGGCTCATCGGTCATCGCGGGCGCCCCGCATCAGCCAGCCGAGCTGGAAGAGGGTCTGCGCGCCGTAGCGGTCGCGCAGCCGGGAGATGTGGGCGGCGACGGTTCGCTCGCTGAGGCCCAGCCGGGTGGCGACGGCGCGCTGGGTGAGGCCGCGGGCGAGCAGCCGGCCGACCCGGTCGGGGACGGTGCGGGCGGGTGCCAGGCCGAACGCGGCGGACTCGGCGGTGTCGGCCCTGGCCCAGTCGCGCTCGAAGGTGCCGACCAGGTAGCCGATGGTGGCCGGGTCGGTGATGAAGGCCGCGGTGCTGTTGTCGTCGTTGGCGGAGATCACGGCGACGGAACGGTCGAAGACGATCAGCCGCTGGAAGGGCTCGTCGAGCACGCGGATGAGCGAGCCGTGCCGGGTGACCTCCTCGGCGTAGGCGAGGGCGGGCGGGTCGGCGAGGGCGCCCGGCTGGTAGATGGTGCGCAGCGAGCAGCCCCGCTGGAGCAGTTGGACGTCCTGGAGGAGGGCGACCTGGAGGGTGTCGGCGGGCCGGTGGCCGGGCTGCGCGGTGAGGACCTCGGAGCGGCAGTCGGAGACCAGCTGGGAGATCCGCTGGCGGATGTGGACGTGCCCCTCGACGTGGACGGCTCCGCCGGCCCGGTCGGTCGGGCGGGGCATCGCGTCGTAGGCCCGGGTGAGGCCGTCCAGGGCGCCGGGGAGGTTCTCCGCGCGGACCAGCAGCCGGGTGGCCTCGCTGCGCAGTTCGGCGCCGAGGCGGTCGCTGACCGAGCGCGGGCTGACGGCGGTGTAGCAGCGGTCCATCCGGTTGACCATCAACAGCCCGATGTCGATGAGCTGTTGGAGCGCGTCCCGGTCGACGTCCGCGATCTCGCCGGTGGGGACGCGGCCGCCCGCGGCGATGACGGCCAGGTAGAGCTGCCGGGCCGTCTCGTCGGGCTCCTCGCCCACGGGCCCCTGGTGCGGGGTGGCTGCCGGTTCCGCCGTCACGTCGTACTCCCCCTGGGCCCTGCCCGTCGGACGCCTCTCCCCCGGCGCCGACCGTGTTCCCCGCCGCGCCGACCGTGTTCCCGCCGTGCGGGCCGCGGCACCGGTGGGCCGGGCGGGCTCGCGGTGCCGCTGGACCGGTACGGCGTGATCATGGATCAGGCGGTCACGGTACCGGGTGGGACGGCGGGCCCCGGGGCCCGGGTGCCGTCGCACACCGGGTGCCCGGGGCCGCCGTCGCTACGCCAATGCCAAGGCGATCCCGTCGAGGCGGAGCAGCAACGCCTCGACGGGACCGGTCGGAGGCCATCACCACACATGGTCCCCGGCCGGCGCTCTTCCCCCCCGTTCCACCACCGCGGGATGTCGCACCCGCGGTCGGTGTCGAAGAGCGGTTCGCCACCATCAGGCTGCGTTTGCCTGGACGGCTTCGGCGTTGTCTCCACCCTCACAGCGTGACGCCCGGTGAACAAGTGCCGCCCGAGTGCATGTTCGCGCAATTGCAGCTACCTGCATCCCGGTGCGGCCGCGGCGGTCCGGACGGTGGGCCGGATTCCGGTGAAGTCCTGGGCCCGCGGGGGGTGTCGGCGGTCCCCGGCACCGGGCCCGCTTGGCCGTGCACGGTCATTGCGGAGGTGCACGTTCCCGCATCCGCGACCGGTCGGGCCCGGCCCGGAGCCGGCGGGCCGGGGAGCGCCCGTCGAGCCGCGCCCCCGTCAGCCACGTCCCAGCAGCCGTCCCCGGGCCAGCCCGGCCGCGGTGCCGCCGGCGGCGAGCACCCAGCCGAGCGCCAGCAGCAGGTACAGGCCGACGGCCAGCCCGCCGAACCCCCCGAATCCGGTGTGCCGGGCGAGCGCCGAGGCGCCGGTGACGCAGGTGCCGATCGGGAAGGTGAACGCCCACCAGGTCATCGCGAACGGCATCCCGGCCCGCCGGGCGCGCAGGTTGGCGGTGAGCGCGACGGCCAGCCAGAGCATCGCGACGCCGATCACCGCCACGCCGTACAGCTCGGCGAGGTCGAGCATGGCGGGCGCCAGCGCGGGCAGCACCGGCCGGGCGGCGTCGGCGAGCTGGTGGACCGCCGTGACGGACTGGCCGAGCGGGCCGAGCACCAGGAACAGCGTGGGGGTGAGCGCCAGGGCGGACAGCTTGCTGTGGAACAGTCCGGTGAACACGACCGGCAGCAGCACCAGGGTGGCGAGCAGGCCGATCCCGAACAGCGCCCAGCAGCCGTACAGCATGGCCTCCCGGGCCTGCCCGGCCGGCAGGTGCGGGACGAGCGCCGGGCCGCAGGCGGAGGCGACCAGCGGGGCGACCACCGGCAGCAGCCAGGTCGGGTTGGCCTCCAGGGCGGAGACCCGGTGCCGGGTGATCATCAGGTACGGGATGCCGCCGGCCACGGCCAGCGCGTACACGGTGCCCAGGCCCCACAGCACCGCGTCCAGGGCTACCGCGGGACCGGTGCCGATGACCCGGGAGCCGAGCAGCAGGGTGCCCAGCCCGACCGCCAGCAGCGCCATCGGCGGGCAGCCGTAGAAGACCGCGGTGGCCGGGTTGTCCAGCAGTTGGGCGCGGGCCGCCCCGCGGTGCCGGGTGAGGTGGACCAGCCGGGCCCCGGCCAGCACCAGCAGGGCGGCCAGCGAGAGCGCCCACATCACCTCGCCGAAGCCGGTCAGCCCGGGCGGCCGCACCGGCAGGACGGCGGCGCCGGTGGCCAGGATCGCGGTGCCCATCACGGCGGCGTACCAGTTGGGGCCGAGCTGGGCGAGGTCGGGCCGGGGTCGGACGGCGGGACGGGCGAGGGGGCGGATACCGGCCATAGTGGACATGTCCCCACCGTCGCCCGCGGGGCCGGTGGCCGGTAGCGCCGGGACTTCTATGGGGGCATAGCCTGAACCTATGGCTCTCTCCCCGCACGTCCCCGAACTCGGCGCCCTGGAACTGCTGCTCGCGGTGGCCCGGCTGGGCAGCGTCGGGCGGGCCGCGGCCGAGCTGGGCGTCAGCCAGCCGACCGCCAGCGCCCGGATCAAGGGCATGGAGCGGCAGATCGGCGTCGCGCTGCTGGACCGCTCGCCCCGGGGCAGCCGGCCGACCGAGGCGGGGCGGCTGGTGGTCGAGTGGGCCCGGCAGGTGGTGGAGGCGGCGCAGGCGCTGGACGCCGGGATCGACGCGCTGCGCGAGCGGCGGGACGCCAAACTGCGGGTGGTGGCCAGTCTGACCGTCGCCGAGTACCTGATGCCCGGCTGGCTGCTGGGCCTGTCCGACGCCAGCCCGGGGACGGCGGTGACGCTGCGGACGGCGAACTCGGCGGAGGTCGCCGGACACGTCCTGGCCGGGGACGCCGACCTCGGCTTCGTCGAGGGCCCGTCCACCCCGCCCGGACTGGCCGGCGCGGTGGTGGCGGCGGACCGCCTGGTGGTCGTGGTGGCACCCGGCCACCCGTGGGCGCGCCGCCGCACCCCGCTGACCGGAGCCGAGCTGGCGGCCACCCCGCTGGCGCTGCGCGAGCCGGGCTCGGGCACCCGCGAGGTGCTGGAGGCGGCCCTGCGGCCGTACGGGGGCCCGGCGCGGCCCCGGATGGAGCTGGCCTCGTCCACCGCGCTGAAGGCGGCGGCGATGACCGGGGCGGGGCCGGTCTGCCTGAGCGAGCTGGCGGTGGTGGAGGAGCTGGCCACCCGGCGGCTGGTCGAGGTGCCGCTGGTGGAGGAACTGGACCTGCGGCGGCCGCTGCGGGCGGTCTGGCCGGCCGGGCAGCGGCCGAGCGGGCCGGCCCGGGAGCTGCTGGGGCTGACCCGGCAGTCCGGCAAGCGTTCACCGAGAAGTCGGGGCGGAGGGGGAGTCGGTAAAGGTTGAGCGGAATAGACTCAACTTAGTGCATGCTGTACGTGGCAGTGCCGCCGAGCGGCGGTGCCGCGGTGGCAGCACCACGAACAGCAGTGCCGTTGGCAGCAGTGAAGGACGACGAGGGAGGCCCCCCAGCAGTGGACGCCAGCAAGTTCACCACCAAGACCCAGGACGCCCTGGCGGCCGCGATCCGGCAGGCGGGCGCGGCCGGCAACCCGGACGTCAGGCCGGTGCACATCCTGATCGCGCTGCTGGAACAGCCCGAGGGCATCGCCCGGCCGCTGCTGGAGGCGGTCGGCGCCGACGTCACCCGGGTCGGCGCCGAGGCCCGCCGCCAGGCGGCCGCGCTGCCCAGCGCGATGGGCTCGACGGTCTCCGCCCCGCAGCTCGCCCGGGACACCGTCGCGGTGCTCACCGAGGCCGGCAAGCGCGCGAACGACCTGGACGACCAGTACGTCTCCACCGAGCACCTGCTGGTCGGCCTGGCCGCCGAGGGCGGGCAGGCGGCCGAGCTGCTGGTGCAGCAGGGCGCCACTCCGAAGGCGCTGCTGGCCGCGTTCAAGGACGTCCGGGGCAGCGGCCGGGTCACCTCGCCGGATCCGGAGGGCACCTACAAGGCGCTGGAGAAGTACGGCACCGACCTCACCCAGGCCGCCCGGGACGGCAAGCTCGACCCGGTGATCGGCCGCGACCACGAGATCCGCCGGGTGGTCCAGGTGCTCTCCCGCCGGACCAAGAACAACCCGGTGCTGATCGGCGAGCCCGGCGTCGGCAAGACCGCCGTGGTCGAGGGCCTGGCCCAGCGCATCGTGGCCGGCGACGTGCCGGAGTCGCTGCGCGGCAAGCGGCTGGTCTCGCTGGACCTCGGCGCGATGGTCGCGGGCGCCAAGTTCCGCGGCGAGTTCGAGGAGCGACTGAAGGCCGTCCTGAACGACATCAAGGCCTCGGACGGCCAGGTCGTCACGTTCATCGACGAGCTGCACACCATGGTCGGCGCGGGCGCCGGCGGCGACTCCGCGATGGACGCGGGCAACATGCTCAAGCCGATGCTGGCCCGCGGCGAGCTGCGGATGGTCGGCGCCACCACGCTGGACGAGTACCGCGAGCGGATCGAGAAGGACCCGGCCCTGGAGCGCCGCTTCCAGCAGGTGCTGGTCGGCGAGCCCAGCGTGGAGGACTCGATCGCCATCCTGCGCGGCCTCAAGGGCCGGTACGAGGCGCACCACAAGGTGCAGATCTCGGACGCCGCCCTGGTCGCCGCGGCCACCCTGTCCAACCGCTACATCACCTCCCGCTTCCTGCCCGACAAGGCGATCGACCTGGTCGACGAGGCGGCCTCCCGGCTGCGGATGGAGATCGACTCCTCCCCGGTCGAGATCGACGAACTCCAGCGCTCCGTGGACCGGCTGCGGATGGAGGAGCTGGCCCTGGAGAAGGAGTCGGACCCGGCCTCGGTGGACCGGCTGACCCGGCTGCGGCGCGATCTCGCCGACAAGAACGAGCAGTTGAGCGTGCTGACGGCGCGCTGGGAGCAGGAGAAGAAGAGCCTCAACCGGGTCGGCGAGCTCAAGGAGCGGCTGGACGACCTGCGCGGGGCGCTCGAACGCGCCCAGCGCGACGGGGACTTCGAGCGGGCGTCCAAGCTGATGTACGCCGAGATCCCGGCCGCCGAGAAGGAGCTCACCGACGCCCAGGAGCGGGCCGCCACCGCGGACACCGAGCCCGGGTCCGCCTCCGCCCCGATGGTCAAGGAGGAGGTCGGTCCGGACGACGTCGCGGACGTGGTCGCCTCCTGGACGGGCATCCCGGCCGGCCGGCTGCTGGAGGGCGAGAGCGCCAAACTCCTGCGCATGGAGGATGAGTTGGGCCGACGCCTGATCGGCCAGAAGGAGGCCGTGCAGGCCGTCTCGGACGCGGTGCGGCGCACCCGCTCCGGCATCGCCGACCCGGACCGTCCGACCGGCTCCTTCCTCTTCCTCGGCCCGACCGGCGTCGGCAAGACCGAACTCGCCAAGGCCCTGGCCGACTTCCTGTTCGACGACGAGCGGGCGATGGTCCGGATCGACATGAGCGAGTACGGCGAGAAGCACTCGGTCTCCCGTCTGGTCGGCGCCCCGCCCGGGTACGTCGGCTACGAGGAGGGCGGCCAGCTCACCGAGGCGGTCCGCCGCCGGCCGTACAGCGTGGTGCTGCTGGACGAGGTGGAGAAGGCGCACCCGGAGGTCTTCGACGTCCTGCTCCAGGTGCTGGACGACGGGCGGCTCACCGACGGCCAGGGGCGCACGGTCGACTTCCGCAACGCCATCCTGATCCTCACCTCCAACCTGGGCAGCCAGTACCTGGTCGACCCGGCCACCCCGGAGGCGGAGAAGCGGGAGCTGGTGCTGGGCGCCGTCCGGTCCGCGTTCAAGCCGGAGTTCCTCAACCGGCTGGACGACATCGTGGTCTTCGAGCCGCTGGGCACGGGCGAGCTGAGCCGGATCGTCGACCTCCAGGTGGCCCGGCTGGGCGAGCGGCTGCAGGAGCGGCGGCTCACCCTGGAGGTCACCGAGGCCGCCCGCGACTGGCTGTCGCTCACCGGCTACGACCCGGCGTACGGCGCCCGGCCGCTGCGCCGGCTGGTGCAGTCCGCGATCGGCGACCAGCTGGCCCGGGCGATCCTGTCCGGCGCGGTGCACGACGGGGACACCGTCGTGGTCGAGCGGGACGAGGCGGGCGACCGCCTCACCGTCCGCGGCCGGGGGCCGCTGGAGAAGTAGCACCGCCGGGCGTCCGGCGCACGGGCCGCTCCCTCCGCTCCGGCGGCGGGGGCGGCCCGTTCCGCGTCCGCGGCCCACCGCCCGGCCGCGGTCACTCCGTCGCCCGCCGCAGCAGCCGCCGGGTCCGGTCCCGCCGGCTGCGCGCCAGCCGGTGCAGTTCGGCCACCTGGGCGTCCGGCAGGTTCCAGGTCTGGGTCAGCAGCCTCAGCGTGGACACCCGCGGACAGGAGACCCCCCGCTCCAGGTCCCGGATCGACCGCACGCTCAGCCCGGTCGCCTCGCCCAGTCGTTCCTGCGTCATCCCCCGGTCCAGCCGGATGCTCCGCAGCAGCGCCCCGAGCGATGCGCCGTCCCCCGTCGCCGCTCCACCCACTCCTGGTCCCCCCTCAGTTCCGGACCGTCCGACTCCGGACGGTCCACTTCCGGACAGCTCAACTCCCCCGGGCCGGCCGGGATTTGATCGAAGCGACTTCCGTCGCACGCTAACCGCAACCGGTCCGCGCGACAGGCGAACCAGCGCGCCGGGCGCGTGACGTGACTCACGCGGCCCCTCCGGTCGGCCCCACCCGCCCGGCCACCCCGGGCCCCGCGCACCCTCCGTGACCGCCGCCCGCGGCACCCCCGCCGGGGCCGCCCGACGACGCCCGGCGAAGCCCCGGAGAACGCCGGACGAAGATCGACGCACCCCTCGGCCGCCCCTGTGAGCGGAGCCCCGAATGAGGCAGGATGGGAGGTGGAAAGGGCGGCCTCTCATTGCCGGCCACCACGTGCACTGAGGAAGAGGACCCCCATGAGCATCGACCCGTCGTCCATCCCGTCCTTCGGCGTCCCCCAGGGCGGCCAGCCCGGCGGCCAGGGCGGGCGGCCGGCCGGCCCGCCGCCGATCATCGTCCCGGACCAGGCCCTGGTCACCCAGCTGCTGGACCAGATGCAGCTCAAGCACGTCGTGGACGAGGAGGGCGACCTCACCGCCCCCTGGGAGGGCTTCCGCGTCTACTACATGTTCCGCGGCGAGCAGAAGGAGCTCTTCGCGGTGCGCGCCTTCTACGACCGCGCGTACCCGCTGGAGAAGAAGGGCGAGATCCTCGACCTGATCGACGAGTGGAACCGCGAGACCCTCTGGCCCAAGGTCTACACCCACACCCACGAGGACGGCGTGGTCCGCCTGATCGGCGAGGCCCAGATGATCGTCGGCACCGGCGTCAACCTGGACTACTTCGTCACCACCACCGCCAACTGGACCCAGGCCGCGGTCGGCTTCGAGCAGTGGATGGTCGAGCGCCTCGGCCTCCAGGACGAGATCGAGGGCGAGGACGGCGAGGGCACCGAGGGCACCGACCAGGCCTGATCCCGCCCCGGTACTCCGGTCCGGCCCGCCACCGCCTCCGCGCCGGTGGCGGGCCGTTCTTGTCCCCGGCTCCCGGCTGTCCCAGGATGGCCCCCTGACGACGAGCCGTGAGGAGCCACCGATGGGTACCAGGCCGCTGCTGAACCGCCGACTGGCCGGGATGGGAACGACGATCTTCGCCGAGATGTCCGCGCTGGCCACGGCCACCGGCTCGATCAACCTCGGCCAGGGCTTCCCGGACACCGACGGGCCCGAGGAGGTCCGCGAGGCGGCCGTACGGGCCCTGCGCGAGGGCCGCGGCAACCAGTACCCGCCCGGCCCCGGCATCCCCGAACTGCGTACCGCGATCGCCGAGCACCAGCAGCGCTTCCACGGCCTCTCGTACGACCCGGACACCGAGGTGCTGGTCACCGCGGGGGCCACCGAGGCCATCGCCGCCGCCCTGCTGGCCCTGCTGGAGCCCGGCGACGAGGTGATCGCCCTCGAACCGTTCTACGACTCCTACGCCGCCTGCATCGCGATGGCCGGCGCCACCCGGGTCCCGCTCACCCTGCGGGCCCCGTCCTTCCGGCCGGACCTGGACGAGCTGCGCTCGCTCGTCACCCCGCGCACCCGGCTGCTGCTGATCAACACCCCGCACAACCCGACCGGCACCGTCCTGACCGCCGAGGAGCTGCGCGGCATCGCGGAACTCGCCGTCGAGCACGACCTGCTGGTGGTCACCGACGAGGTGTACGAGCACCTGGTGTTCGGCGCCGTCCACCACCCGATCGCCGCCCTGCCCGGCATGCGCGAGCGCACCGTCGCCATCTCCTCGGCCGGCAAGACCTTCTCGTTCACCGGCTGGAAGGTCGGCTGGGTCACCGCGTGCCCGGAGCTGGTCGCGGCCGTGCGCACGGCGAAGCAGTACCTCACCTACGTCAGCGCCGGCCCCTTCCAGTACGCCGTCGCGGAGGCCCTGCGGCTGCCCGACGCCTACTTCGACGGCTTCCGCGCCGACCTGCTGCGCAAGCGCGACCTGCTGGTGGACGGGCTCACCGCGGCCGGCTTCCGGGCCTTCACGCCCGAGGGCACGTACTTCGTCACCACCGACATCACCCCGCTCGGCGAGAAGGACGGCATCGGGTTCTGCCGTGCCCTGCCCGGCCGTTGCGGCGTCGTCGCGATCCCGAACGCGGTGTTCTACGACACCGTGGAGGCCGGCCTTAGCCTGGTCCGCTTCACTTTCTGCAAAACGGACGAAGTCCTTCAGGAGGCCGTCACCCGTCTGCGGCGCCTGTGAAGGGCCGCACGCCCCCCTTCACGCCCCCGCCCTGCCTTTCGAACTGGGATCTCCGGAACCCGACACCAGTTCCGATGGATCATCAACTTCCTTGATCAGCTTGGATTTTTGATAACCCGAAGGCGTTCTGATCGACCTTCCGGCAGTACCGAGCCGCCCTCCATGCCTCACGCTTGGAGGGCGGCGGCGTGTGATGCACCCGAACAGCGCACACCCGGCGCGCACGGCGCGCGATCCGGTGATAGGGGCGCGCGCTGTGCAGAGTCGCACATGGACTCGATCGGACCCGGGAAGCAGGTGTGCTCGAAACGGTGAATGCTTGACAAAGTTGGGTAAATCACCGGCGGACCCGGCGTATTCGTGCTTCTCTGCTGCTGAATCTCCAGCCGGAATCCTTCCTTCCACGGTCGGCCGCGCCCAGGGCCGCACAGCCACGAACAGCCTCGCCATCGCCTAGGCCTACTCGCTGCTGCTCGGCGGGCGCGCACGGAGCTGAAACGCGGAGCCGAGCATGCTCACCACACTGCAGACCTCCTACACGGACACCCGCGCCGGTGACCTCGCCTGGTGCCTCGGCGGCGACCCGCTGCCCGCTCTCGCCGTCCGCGACCTGAGACTCGACGGATGCGGCCGCCCGGGCGCCTCCGGGACCCTCCAGCTGCGCCTGCTGGGCGCCTCCCACCAGGTGGTGATCGACGCGGGCCCCGGCCAGTGCCTGGAGACCGTCGCCTGTCTGCCCGGCCGCCGCACCCCGCTGCCGGCCCGGGTGGCCAAGCAGGTCGGCGGCTGGGAGTACGAGTTCGCCGCCCGCATCGAGGCGCTGCCGCCGCACGACTTCGCGGCCCGCGCCCAGGAACTGCTGGCCCTGGTCGAGGGGCACCCCCGGGGGCTCGCCGGAGTCTTCCCGGGCGACCCGAGCGCCTTCACCGCGCTGGTCGCCCAGGGCGGCGCGGACCGGCTGCTCTGGCGCACCTGGCACGCCTACCCGCAGGAGGGGCAGCTGGTGTGCACCCGCTCCTCGCTGGTGGTGTCCGGGGCATGACCACCCGAAGCCCGGACCGGAACACCGATCCGGCCGTAGGCCTCCCGGCACTGGCCTGCGAATCGTACGCAGGAACGGTTCGTCAATCCGACGTTGCTCACTGTCCGTCGGATGGGCGCAGCCATCCGTCCCGCACGTCCCCTAGCGTTTGTTCGTGATCAACCATCCGGCCGGTCCGCCCGCACGCCCGCGAGTGGACCTCGACGACGGCACCCCACTCCGGCCCGGGCGACCCCTCGCCCCACTCCTGCCCGCCCGCCGTCGGCCCCGGCTGCGCTCCCGCCCCCGACTCGCCCGCCTGAGCGTCCTGCTGGCCGCGTTCGTCTGCGCGGCCTGCGGACTCGTCTACGAGCTCGAACTCGTGGCGCTCGGCGACTACCTGCTCGGGGACACGGTCACCCAAACCTCCGTCGTGCTCTCCGTCATGGTGTTCGCGATGGGCCTCGGCTCACTGCTCGCCAAACGGCTCACCCACCGGCCCGCCACCGCCTTCGCCCTGGTCGAGTGCGCGCTCGCGCTCACCGGCGGACTCTCCGTCCTCGCGCTCTACTCCTGCTGGGCCTGGATCGGCCGCTACCAGGCCGCCATGGTCGGCCTCACCTGCCTGATCGGCGTCCTCATCGGCGCCGAGATCCCCCTGCTGATGACGCTCATCCAGCGGATCCGGCGCGAGGACGCCGGGCGGGCCGTCGCCGACCTGTTCGCCGCCGACTACGTGGGCGCGCTGGTCGGCGGCCTCGCCTTCCCGTTCCTGATCCTGCCCGCCCTCGGACCGGGCGACGGAGCACTGCTCACCGGTGCCGTCAACGCCGTCGCCGGAGCGGCCGTGGTGCTCTGGCTGTTCCGCGACGAACCCGCCCCCGGGATACGACGGCTCCTCTGGGGCGGCTGCCTGCTCGTCCTCGCCGCGCTCGCGGCGGCCGCGGCCGGCTCCGACGCCATCGAGCGCGCCGCCCGGCACGCCCTGTACGGCGACCAGGTCCGCTACGCGACCCGCGGCCGCTCCCAGGAGATCGTGCTCACCGGCCCCGCCGAGGGCCCCCTCCGGCTCTACCTGGACGGCCGGCTCGCGGTCTGCGGGCCCGACGAGTACCGGGGCAGCGAGGGCCTGGTGCACCCCGCCATGGCGGCCGGCCCGGACGCCCGGGTCCTGCTGCTCGGCGGTGGCGACGGGCTCGCCCTGCGGGAGGTGCTGCGGCACCGGGGCGTCCGCACCGTCCGGCTGGTCGACTCCGACCCCGCCCTCCCCCGGATCGCCCGCACCGACCCCGGGCTCTCCGCCCTCGGCGGCCGCTCGCTCGACGACCCCAGGGTCCGCACCACCGCGGCCGACCCGATGGCCTGGCTGCGCGACGCGGGAGCCTCCGGCGCCGACGGACCGTACGACGTGGTGCTCGCCGACCTCCCGGCCCCGGCCGACGGCGGACCGGTCAAGTTCCACTCCCAGGAGTTCTACGGCCTCGCCACCCGGCTGCTCTCCCCCGGCGGCCGGATCGCCGTCCGCGCCGGGAGCGGCCTGGACGGCCTGGACGGCCTCTGGCAGATCGAGTCCGGCCTGCGCACCACGGGCCTGCAGACCGTGCCGTACGCCGTCCCGGGCAGCGCCACCGCCACCTGCCGCCCCGGCCCGCCGGACGACGCCCAGAACTTCCTCCTCGCCGCCGCCACCCGCCCCGCGCTCACCCTCGCCCCCGACGCCCCGCCGCCCCGCGCCCTCACCACCGACGCCCTCCGCGCCGCCACCACCCGCCTCACCGCCCTCCGCCCCACCCGTCCCCCGGCCGCCCTCACCCTGCTCGGCCCCCGCTGAGCCGGGCCGGGCCCGGGGCCCGCGGGGGCGACCGCCGGCCCTCGGGCCCGGACGCACCCCGGAGGAGTCCGAGCCGGGACGGGCGCGGCCCGGGTGTCGGTTCGACGGCCGGGGGAACAGCCCGGGCGGGGAAAATCTGGTGGTGGTGGGTAGGGACCGGGCGGGGGCCAGTCGGTAGGCTCCGTGACATGGAGCATGAGGTTGTCGTCCCGATGTCCGCCGAGCTGGTGCGGCAGGCCTTGCAGGATCCGGCGCTGCTGGCGCGGAGCGTGCCGGGGCTGAGCACCGAGCCGGCCGCGGTCGGGGCCGGTGCGGCCGAGGAGATCGGCGGCCGGCTGAAGCTGCGGATCGGCGGCTCCACGATCACGTACAAGGGCGTGCTGTCGCTGATCGAGGGCCGGGAGGGCGTGCTGACCGTGTTCGCCGAGGGCGAGGAGGCCCGGGGCAGCGGTGAGGTGACCGCCACCGTCCGGGTCAGCGTCGCGGACGGCGCCGAGGAAGGCACCGCGGCGATCCGCTTCACCGGCGATCTGAGCGCCACCGGCCGGCTGGCCGAGTTCGACGAGGAGACCCTCGACACCACCGGCCGCCGCCTGCTGGACAGGTTCGCCGCCGCGCTGGTCGCCCCGGAGGGCGAGCAGCCCCAGGAGGACCAGGACCAGGACGACGCCGAGCCGGCCGGGTCGGAGGCCACCGGGACCGACGCCGGTGTGGTCTTCATCGAGGAGCGCCAGGACCTCCCGGGTGACGACCTGGACGACGACCTCTCCGACCTGATCGCCTTCTCGGACGCCGACGCCGAGCGCTTCGGCCTGCCGACCGGCTCCGCCGACGACGACGAGGACGACGTCGACGACGCGGAGGGGTCCGAGCAGGACGGCGTCGCCGAGGAACTGCCCGCCGAGCCGCTCTTCGCGTACGAGGAGGAGCCGGTGCTCACCGGCCCGGTGCGCCGCAGCATCGTCGGCCGGTCCGCCGAGGAGGTGGACCACGCCCCGCCGCGCGGCCCGTACGCCCCGGCGCTGCCCGCCCGCAGCGCGCGGGCCCGGGCGGCGTCCCGCTGGGGCGGGGAGGCCGGCGGGATCGTGGTGCCGGGCACCGGCGGCCGCAGCGCGGTGCCGTGGGTGATCGGCGGTTCGGTCGCCCTGCTGGGCGGCGCCGTGGTGCTGGTCAGGGCGCTGCGCCGACGCTGAGCCGGGAGCGCCGCCGGGCCCGCCAGGGCCTAGACTGAACGCTCATGAGCAACGACCGCGACGCCCTGCTGGCACAGATCAAGGACAAGGCCGTCGTGCACGGCAAGGTCACCCTCTCCTCCGGCAAGGAGGCCGACTACTACGTCGACCTGCGCCGGATCACGCTGGACGGCGTGGCCGCCCCGCTGGTCGGCCGGGTGATGCTGGACGCGACCTCGCACCTGGAGTACGACGCCGTCGGCGGTCTGACCCTGGGTGCCGACCCGGTGGCCGCCTCGATGCTGCACGCCGCCGCCGCGCGCGGGCAGCAGCTGGACGCCTTCGTGGTCCGCAAGACGGGCAAGGCGCACGGCCTCCAGCGCCGGATCGAGGGCCCGGAGGTCAAGGGCCGCCGGGTCCTGGCCGTCGAGGACACCTCCACCACCGGCGGCTCGGTGCTGACCGCCGTGGAGGCGCTGCGCGAGGCGGGCGCCGAGGTGGTCGGCGTCGCGGTGATCGTGGAGCGCGGTGGCGCGGCCGCCGTCGAGGCCCAGGGCCTGGAGTACGTGACCGCGTACACCCTGGACGACCTGGGTCTCTGACCCCGGGCCGACGGCCGGTGCCCCGGGGAGCGACCGGCACGACGAACGACAGAGGGCCGGTGCTGTTTCACGTGAAACAGCACCGGCCCTCGCCGTGTCCGGAGCGGCGGACGCTCAGCCCCGCCGGTGCCGGCCGCCGCCGGCCTGGGCCTGGCTCTCGTCGCCGACCTCGGCGGCGGCGCCGCCGGCCCGCTTCTTCTTCCGCTCGCGCATGACCTCGACCAGGATCGGCGAGATCGACAGCAGGACGATCAGCAGCACCGCCGGGATCAGGTACTTGTCGATCACCGGGGCGAGCGCGTCACCGAAGAAGTAGCCGATCAGCAGCATGGACTCGGTCCACAGCACGCCGCCGATCACGTTCCAGACGAAGAAGGTGCGCGCGGGCATCTCCAGGGTGCCGGCGACCGGGTTCAGGAAGGTGCGGATGATCGGCATGAAGCGGGCCAGCACCACGGCCTTGCCGGAGCCGAACTTGTTGAAGTACTCCTCCGCCTTCACCACGTACTCGCGGCGGAAGATCTTCGAATCGGGCTTGTCGAACATCTTCGGCCCGACCTTGGCCCCGATCAGGTGCCCGAGCTGGGCGCCGGCGATCGCCGCGATCGGGCAGCCGATCAGCAGCACGGCGATCGGCAGCTTGGCGCCGTCGCCGAGCACCGAGGAGGCGGCGTTCGAGGCGGCGACACCCGCGAGGATCAGCAGCGAGTCACCCGGGAAGAAGAAGCCGACCAGCAGGCCGGTCTCCGCGAAGATGATCGCGATCAGCCCGATGGCGCCGAGGGACGAGATCAGGGATTTGGCGTCGAGCAGGTTGACGGCCAGCTGGTTGTAGTCCACGGGCGCAGGATAGCGGGCGCACCTTGCCGGCGAAGCGGGCGTCCCGTACCGGCGGGGCCCGCCCGGCGCCGCTCCCGGCCGCCGCCCGGGCCGCCCGGGGAGCGGCGGAGCGCCGGCTGAGCACCGGTCGGGGGCCGGTCGGGGACGGTCCGGAGTGCCGCCGTGCGCCCGTGCCGTGCGACGTTCCGCATGGCGGGCTCCTGCTGACCCGCAGGCACGAGTCTGGGAAGATGGCACAGGCGTCCGGTCCGCAACGGCACACCACCCTCATGGCCGTACCGCGGAGGTCGCCTCGAACGTGCCGGAGAGCCACACCGCAACGCCGCGCGTCGGCGGGCCGGCACGGAGTCGTCACGAAGGCGTACACAGCGTCGGACAGCACCGTCCGTACGCCGCAACCCGACAGGAGCGGATCGCATGCCCATCGCAACTCCCGAGGTCTACAACGAGATGCTGGACCGGGCCAAGGCGGGCAAGTTCGCCTACCCGGCCATCAACGTCACGTCGTCGCAGACCCTGCACGCCGCCCTGCGTGGTTTCGCCGAGGCCGAGAGCGACGGCATCATCCAGATCTCGACCGGTGGCGCGGAGTTCCTGGGCGGCCAGCACAACAAGGACATGGTGACCGGCGCCGTCGCGCTCGCCGAGTTCGCCCACATCGTCGCCGCCAAGTACGACGTCACCGTCGCGCTGCACACCGACCACTGCCCGAAGGACAAGCTGGACGGCTACGTCCGCCCGCTGCTGGCGGTCTCCGCCGAGCGCGTGGCCAAGGGCCTGAACCCGCTGTTCCAGTCGCACATGTGGGACGGCTCGGCCGAGACCCTGGCCGACAACCTGGCCATCGCCCAGGAGCTGCTGGCCCAGGCCGCCGCCGCCAAGATCATCCTCGAGGTCGAGATCACCCCGACCGGCGGCGAGGAGGACGGCGTCACCCACGAGATCAACGACGAGCTGTACACCACCGTCAACGACGCCGTGCGCACCGCCGAGGCCCTGGGCCTGGGCGAGAAGGGCCGCTACCTGCTGGCCGCCTCCTTCGGCAACGTGCACGGCGTGTACAAGCCCGGCAACGTCGTGCTGAAGCCGGAGCTGCTGCGCGAGCTCCAGGACGCGATCGGCAAGCAGTACGGCAAGACCGACCCGTTCGACTTCGTCTTCCACGGCGGCTCGGGCTCGTCCGCCGAGGAGATCGCCACCGCGCTGGAGAACGGCGTCGTGAAGATGAACCTGGACACCGACACCCAGTACGCCTTCACCCGCCCGGTGGCCGGCCACATGTTCGCCAACTACGACGGCGTGCTGAAGGTCGACGGCGAGGTCGGCAAGAAGAACACCTACGACCCGCGCACCTGGGGCAAGCTGGCCGAGGCCGGCATGGCCGCCCGCGTGGTCGAGGCCGCCGAGCAGCTGCGTTCGGCGGGCAAGCGCCTGAAGTGAGGCCCGCGCCCCGGACACGCGCTCCGGGCCGCACAGGGACCGGGCGCGGGACGCCCCGGGCCTGAGAACACGGGTGCCCCCGGCGGAGACCGCCGGGGGCACCCGTCCGTCGGGGGGTCTACTGCTTGAGCTCCGCGTACGCCTCCGCGCTGCTGTCCTTCAGGAACTGCCAGCAGCGGGCCTCCTCCTCGGTCTCCTTGATCGCGCCGGCCGCCCGGGCGAGGGCCGCCAGGCAGCGCAGGAAGCCGCGGTTGCCGCGGTGCTCCCACGGCACCGGTCCGTGGCCCTTCCAGCCGCTGCGCCGCAGCGCGTCCAGGCCGCGGTGGTAGCCCGTCCGGGCGTAGGCGTACGACTCGACGTATCGGCCGGCCGCGAAGGCGTCGTCGGCCAGCATGGCCCATGCCAGGCAGAAGGCCGGGAACTCGGCCGCCACCTGGGTCGGGGAGGCCGATTCCTCCGCCAGCATCCGGTAGGGCCGTTCCTCCTCCGGGAGGAGGGTCGGTTCGGGACCGTCGAGAAGATTCCTGTGAATCGCCATGCCCTGAAGTCTGCCACCCGAGACGCAGGGGTCAACCGCCGTCCCGTCCGGACCGCCGCGCCGGGGCCGCGAACCCGCGGACGAAGTGCGTGGACATTCACCCGTTCGCCGTGCCAGTGTGAAGATCATGTCCGCAGCCCGATCCGTCGGCAGGCGCACCGCACCGCCCCGGAAGGGCGGTCGCCGACGCCGCCGACCGCGGCGCAGACCCGGTCCTGGCATGCTCACGGCATTCGCGGTCTCCGCGCTGGTGCTCGGCGCCACCGCGGTCATGCTGAACCGCCCCGCGCAGACCCCTGCCGCCACCCCGACCACCCAGGCGAGGGTCGCCCCGCCCGCCGAACAGGCCGCCACGGCGGCGCAGACCCCTCCCCCGGGCCCCGCGCCGGCCGACACCCCGCCGCCCGCGCAGTCCCCGGCCCCGACGGCGCCTCCCGCGCCCCCGGCCCCGGACCCCGGGCCCACCAAGGGGGCGGGCACCTTCGCCGTCGCCCCCGCCACCGCCAAGCCGGTCGGGCGCGGCACCGTGCGCCGCTACCGGGTCGAGGTCGAGGACGGCATCGGCATCGACGCCCCGTCCGCCGCGGCGCAGATCCACGGCATCCTCGGCGACAGGCGCGGCTGGACGAACGACCGCAAGAACGGCTTCCAGCTGGTCGCCGACGGCCCGTACGACTTCACCGTGAAGATCGCCTCACCGGCCACCGTGGACCGGATCTGCGGCGCCTCCGGCCTGGACACCCACGGCGAGGTCAACTGCAACGTCGGCAACCAGGTCCTCGTCAACTCCAAGCGCTGGAACACCGGTTCACCGCAGTTCAGCGGGCCGCTGGAGGAGTACCGGGCGCTGATCGTCAACCACGAGGTGGGCCACCGGATCGGCCACGGGCACGAGGGCTGCCCGGGCGAGGGCAAGCCGGCGCCCGCGATGATGCAGCAGATCTACGGCCTCAAGGGCTGCACGCCCAACGCCTGGCCGTACTCGGCGGAGGGCACCTACCTCAGCGGGCCGTCCGTGCCGTAGCGGCACCGGCCCGGGTGCGGGCCGGGCCGCGGGCCCCCTATCCGAACACCGGCAGGTACGCCCGCAGGTCGCTGCGCTCCCCCGAGGCGGACACCTCGGCGGCCTCCACCGCCGCCGCCCAGTCGGCCCGGCCGGTGGCCAGCCGGATCCAGGTGAGCGGGTCGGTCTCCACCACGTTGGGCGGGGTGCCGCGGGTGTGCTTCGGCCCCGGCACCGCCTGGACCACCGCGTACGGCGGGACCCTCAGCTCGACCGCGCCACCGGGGGCGCGGTCGGCGAGGACGTCGGCCAGCATCCGGGTGACGGCGGCCAGGGCCTGGCGGTCGTGCGGGAAGGCGTCCCGGCCGAGCGCGGCGGCGAGGTCGTCGGCGTGCACCACGGCCTCGAGCAGTCTGGTCACCAGGTAGTCGGTCAGTGCCATCGACCGACCGCCCAGGACGGCGATCCGCCGCTCCGGTTCCGTCACGGCCGGCCCGTCGAGCGCGGCCCGCACGGCGTCGAGCGTCCGGTCGACGGCGGCGGACACCTCCGCGGGCGGGCCGGCGAACCCGGCCGCCGCGTGCTCGACCACCCGGGTGTCGACGGCCTCGGCCATCGCCTCGGACAGCTCGGCGTAGCCGGCCAGCGAGAGCGCCGGCCCGTCCGGCTCGGGCCCGTCCACCCCGGCCGGCAGGTGGCCCAGCGCCAGGCACAGGTGGGCCAGCAACTCCCGTACCCGCCACGACCCGAGCCGGGTCGGCAGCTCCAACTGCTCGGCGGTGACGCCGTGCACGACGGCGCGGAGCGCCTCGTTCTGGCCGGCCAGCGCGGCGCGGACCTTCTGCGGCTGATAGGTGCGGGGCTTGGCAGGCATGGGCCCAACATACGCCCGGGGGCGGACGGTTCGAGAAGAACCGTCCGCCCCCGGGAGCCGTGCGTCAGGCCAGCAGGGCCTCGATGACACCGGTGTGGGCGTCCTTCAGCTCCGCCAGCGAGACGCTGAACTGGCCCTGGACGTCCAGGCTGTCGCCGTCCACGACACCGATCCGGGTGGCCGGCAGGCCGCGCGCGGTGCACATGTCGTTGAACCGGAGCTCCTCGCTGCGCGGCACCGCCACGACGGCGCGGCCGGCCGACTCCGAGAACAGCAGGACGAACGGGTCCTGGCCCTCGGGAACGACGATCCGGGCCCCGTGGCCGCCCTTGAGGCAGCTCTCCACCAGCGCCTGGCCGAGACCGCCGTCGGACAGGTCGTGCGCGGCGTCGATCATGCCGTCGCGCGAGGCGGCGATCAGGATCTCGCCGAGCAGCCGCTCGCGCTCCAGGTCCACCGCGGGCGGCAGGCCGCCGAGGTGGTCGTGGACGGCCTGCGACCAGGCCGAGCCGCCGAGCTCGTCCGCGGTGTCGCCGAGCAGGTAGAGCAGCTGCCCCTCCTCGGCGAAGGCCAGCGGGGTGCGCCGGGTGACGTCGTCGATGACGCCGAGCACCGCGACCACCGGGGTCGGGTGGATGGCGACCTCGCCGGTCTGGTTGTACAGCGAGACGTTGCCGCCGGTGACCGGGGTGCCGAGCACCAGGCAGGCGTCGGCCAGGCCGCGGGTGGCCTCGGCGAACTGCCACATCACGTCCGGGTCCTCGGGGGAGCCGAAGTTGAGGCAGTCGGAGACGGCGAGCGGCTTGGCACCGCCGGCCGCGACGTTGCGGTACGCCTCGGCCAGGGCCAGCTGGGCCCCGGTGTACGGGTCCAGCTTGGCGAACCGGCCGTTGCCGTCGGTGGCGACCGAGACGCCGAGGTTGGTCTCCTCGTCGATCCGGATCATGCCCGAGTCCTCGCCGGAGGCGAGCACGGTGTTGCCGAGCACGTAGCGGTCGTACTGGTCGGTGATCCAGGACTTGGAGGCCTGGTTCGGGTGGCTCGTGACCTTCAGCAGGTCGGCCTTGAGGCCCTCGCCGGTGGTCGGGCGGGCCAGCCGCTCGGCCGTCGGGGCGTCGGCCTGCAGCGCGTCCTGCCAGCTCGGGCGGGCGTACGGGCGCTGGTAGGTCGGGCCCTCGTGGGCGACGGTGCGCGGCGGGACGTCCACCACGAGCTCGCCGTGCCAGAAGATCTCCAGGCGCTCGCCGTCGGTCACCTCACCGATGACGTTGGCGATGACGTCCCACTTCTCGCAGATCTCCAGGAAGCGGTCGACCTTGTCGGGCTCCACGATCGCGCACATGCGCTCCTGCGACTCGCTCATGAGGATCTCCTCCGGCGAGAGCGTGTGGTCGCGCAGGTGCACGGTGTCGAGCTCGATCCGCATGCCGCCGGAGCCCGCCGAGGCCAGCTCGCTGGTGGCGCAGGACAGACCGGCGCCGCCGAGGTCCTGGATGCCCTTGACGAGCTTCTCCCGGAAGATCTCCAGGGTGCACTCGATCAGGAGCTTCTCCTGGAACGGGTCGCCGACCTGGACGGCCGGGCGCTTGGCCGGCTTGGTGTCGTCGAAGGTCTCGGAGGCGAGCACCGAGACGCCGCCGATGCCGTCGCCGCCGGTGCGGGCCCCGTACAGGATGACCTTGTTGCCGGCGCCGGAGGCCTGCGCGAGGTGGATGTCCTCGTGCTTCATGACGCCCACGCACAGCGCGTTGACCAGCGGGTTGCCCTGGTAGCAGGAGTCGAAGACGACCTCGCCGCCGATGTTCGGCAGGCCCAGGCAGTTGCCGTAGCCGCCGATGCCCGCGACGATCCCGGGCAGCACGCGCCGGGTGTCCGGGTGGTCGGCCGCACCGAAGCGCAGCGGGTCCATCACGGCGACCGGGCGGGCGCCCATCGCCAGGATGTCGCGCACGATGCCGCCGATGCCGGTGGCCGCGCCCTGGTAGGGCTCGATGTACGACGGGTGGTTGTGCGACTCGACCTTGAAGGTGACCGCGTAGCCCTGGCCGACGTCGACGACGCCGGCGTTCTCGCCGATGCCCACGAGCATCGCGTCCGAATCGGGCTTCTTCTCGCCGAACTGCTTCAGGTGGACCTTGCTGCTCTTGTACGAACAGTGCTCGGACCACATGACGGAGTACATGGCGAGTTCGGCGCCGGTCGGGCGGCGGCCGAGGATCTCCCGGATGCGCGCGTACTCGTCCTCCTTGAGGCCGAGTTCGGCCCAGGGCTGGGCGGCGTCCGGGGTCTGCTCGGCGTTCTTGACGGTGTCGAGGCTCATCAGGCGTTCACCAGCTGCTTCAGGACGGAAGTGAAGAAGCCCAGGCCCTCGGTGGTCGGACCGGTGAGCGGCTCCACCGCGTGCTCCGGGTGCGGCATCAGGCCGACGACATTGCCGGCGGCGTTGGTGATGCCGGCGATGTCGCGGTACGAACCGTTCGGGTTGACGTCGACGTAGCGGGCGACGATCCGGCCCTCCGCCTCCAGTTCGTCCAGCACCCGCTCGTCGGCGACGAAGCGGCCCTCGCCGTTCTTCAGCGGGACGACGATTTCCTGGCCCGCCGAGTAATCCCGGGTCCAGGCGGTGCCGGCGTTCTCGATGCGCAGCTTCTGGTCGCGGCAGATGAAGTGCAGCGAGTCGTTGCGGTGGAGCGCGCCGGGCAGCAGGTGCGATTCGCACAGCACCTGGAAGCCGTTGCAGATACCGAGGACCGGCATTCCGAGCTTCGCCTGCTCGATGACGGACTCCATCACCGGCGAGAACCGGGAGATCGCACCGCAGCGCAGATAGTCGCCGTAACTGAATCCGCCCGGCAGGACGACGGCGTCGACCTGGTGGAGATCCTTGTCACGGTGCCAGAGGGCGACCGGCTCGGCGCCGGCCAGGCGGACCGCCCGCTGGGCGTCGCGGTCGTCGAGGGAGCCGGGGAAAGTGACGACGCCTACGCG
The DNA here is from genome assembly GCF_040636595.1 of Kitasatospora sp. NPDC036755. Classification (NCBI taxonomy): domain Bacteria; kingdom Bacillati; phylum Actinomycetota; class Actinomycetes; order Kitasatosporales; family Streptomycetaceae; genus Kitasatospora; species Kitasatospora sp. NPDC036755. The sequence continues at coordinate 10,379 of NZ_JBEZUT010000011.1, read as the reverse complement.
GGTGGTCACTTGCCCTCCTCCTCGACCCGGACGGTGAAGTCCTCGATCACGGTGTTGGCGAGAAAGGTCTCGGCGGCTTCGCGGATACGGGCGAGCGCCGCGTCGTCGACCGGGCCCTCCACATCCAGCTCGAAACGCTTGCCCTGGCGGACGTCGGCGATCCCGGTGAATCCGAGACGGGGCAGTGCACGCTGCACCGCCTGTCCCTGGGGGTCGAGGATCTCCGGCTTGAGCATGACGTCGACTACGACGCGTGCCACTGGCACTCCCGGTGGTGTCTTCGGTGAGGCGGGGGAACTCCAGACTACCGGTGGTTTCGGGCAGGATTGCTGGCCGGGCATAGCGACGCGCGTAGACCCCAGACCCTTACGCCGCAAGGGATCCGGACCCCCCGCCACCGCCCCGGCCCCGCCGGTTTCCCCGGATTCGACGCCCGGAACGCCCCCGCCCGGAGAACACCCGAATACGGCACTTGGGGACAGATCCGCCCGTCCCGCACATCGGTATCCAGGACCACCGCGAAGAGACGTGAATATCCGGAAAAGAATGCCGGACTCTTCGATTTCGGCCCCCTTCGGGTGCAGAATAGGGCCACCTGTCGCGGCAAGTGCTGCGTATCAGGCGAGCCGTCCGGCACGCCCGTACGCGCTTGCCCGAGTTGGTGCACATCAGGCCCCGGTACCCCCTCGGACCGGCGGCCGAATTGCCCGAGAGGATTGACACCCATGGCTCAGCGTGTAGTTGTCACGCTCTCCGACGACCTGGACGGCGGCGCCGCCGCGGAAACCGTCCACTTCGGCGTCGACGGGAAGTCGTACGAGATCGACCTGTCCGTGGACAACGCGGAAAAGCTGCGGGAGGCCCTCGCTCCGTTCGTCGCCGCCGGCCGCCGCCAGAGCCGCACCGGAAAGTCGTTCCGTCGCACCGCCCTCACCCCGGACCCGGCCGCCGTCCGCGCCTGGGCCCTGTCCCGCGGGATGGAACTTCCGGCCCGCGGCCGCATCCCCAAGCACGTGTACGAGGCGTTCGCCGAGGCGAACTGAGCCCCGCGGGAGCGTGCTCCCCGGTCGCCCCGCCCGCCCGGACCGAAAGGGTGGGGCGACCACCCCGAACGATGCTGTAGAGTATTCCTCGTCGCCGCAACGGAGAGATCCGAAGAGGCGGCCGGTGCCCCACCAGGCACCGTGCGGACGTGGCTCAGTTGGTAGAGCATCACCTTGCCAAGGTGAGGGTCGCGAGTTCGAATCTCGTCGTCCGCTCGCAGTGCGCGAGCACAGCACAACTCAATATCTTGACCTGCGGACGTGGCTCAGTTGGTAGAGCATCACCTTGCCAAGGTGAGGGTCGCGAGTTCGAATCTCGTCGTCCGCTCAGATACGAAGGGCCCCCTCATTCGAGGGGGCCCTTCGGCATTCCTTCCCCCGCTCCCGGCGGGCGGTCCCCGGGCACCGGCGATATCGGCCATGACATTTGTCATCGCCGACCCGTGCGTCCCCACGGCGATGTCATGACGGCACGCACTGCCCGCGGGGCCCGGCCGACGGGAGGCTTGAGGCATGGAAACGAGCCGGCCCTCCCGCCCCAGCGACGACGTGATCGAGGTCACCGACCTGCACCGCCACTACGGCGGCGGCACCACCGGGTACCACGCCGTGCGCGGCGTCGACCTCACCGTCCGCCGCGGCGAGCTGTTCGCCCTGCTCGGCACCAACGGGGCCGGCAAGACCTCCACCATGGAGGTCATCGAGGGCCTGGCCGCGCCCAGCGGCGGCACCGTCCGGGTGCTCGGCCGGGACCCCTTCAAGGAGCGCGCCGCCGTCCGCCCGCGGATCGGCATCATGCTCCAGGAGGGCGGCTTCGCCGGTGAGCTCACCGCCACCGAGACCGGCCGCGTCTGGGCCGGCATGACCAGCGGCGCCCGCCCGGTGGCGGAGGCGCTGGAGCTGGTCGGCCTCGGCCACCGGGCGAACGTCCGGGTCAAGCAGCTGTCCGGCGGCGAGAAGCGCCGGCTGGACCTCGCGATGGCCCTGCTCGGCCGCCCGGAGGTGCTCTTCCTGGACGAGCCCAGCACCGGCCTCGACCCGGAGGCGCGGGCCGCCGTCTGGCAGCTGGTCCGCGAACTGCGCGCCCAGGGCACCACGGTGCTGCTCACCACGCACTACCTGGAGGAGGCCGAGGAGCTGGCCGACCGGCTGGCCATCATGCACGGCGGCCAGGTGGTCACCTCCGGCACCGTCGCCGAGGTGATCGCCGGCCGGCCCTCCCGGATCAGCTTCGAGCTCCCCGAGTTCGCCGGGGCCTCGCTGCCCGCCCTGGCCGGGGCCGACCTCACCGTCGACGGCCGCAAGGTCACCGTGCAGACCCTCGGGCTCCAGGACACCCTGACCGACCTGCTCGGCTGGGCCCGCCACCACGGGATCGCGCTCGGCGCCCTGGACGCCCGCAGCGCCTCGCTGGAGGAGGCCTTCCTCGCGATCGCCTCCGAGGCCGCCCACCAGAACCCCCCGCAGGCGCCCGCCGCCACCCGTCCCGCCCGCCGCCGCCTGATCGGATCCGCCCGATGACCACCGCCACCACCACCGCCGGTCCGAAGAGCACCGCCGTCCGCCGGCTGCTCGCCCTCGGCCGGGCCGAGGCCACCCTGCTGACGCGCAACCGCACGGCCCTGTTCACCGCCCTGGTGCTGCCGCTGTTCCTGGTCGTCGTCCTCCACAGCACGCTGGCGAAGCAGGCCGAGTCCAACCCCGGCCTGGACGTCGACTCGCTGCTGGTCTACGGCTCGGTCGGGATGGTCCTGGCCTTCGTCGTCTACTACAACCTGACCGCCGCGTACGTCGGGCGGCGCGGCGAGCTGGTCCTCAAGCGGCTGCGCACCGGCGAGGCCCGGGACATCGAGATCCTGCTCGGCACCGCCGTCCCCTCGCTCACCCTCGGCCTGCTGATGGCCGCCCTGATCGGGATCGGCGGCAGCGTCGGCCTGCACCTGGCCGTGCCGGTCAACCCGCTGCTGATGCTGGCCGGCCTGCTGCTGGCGCTGGCCACCATGATCGCCCTGGCCGCGCTGTCCAGCGCCTTCACCAAGACCGTCGAGAGCGCCGGCATCACCACCCTGCCCGTCATGCTGGTCATGCAGTTCGGCTCCGGCCTGTTCATCCCGCTGGACGTCATGCCCGAGCAGATGGCGAACGTCTGCCGCCTGCTGCCGACCACCCCTGCCTTCCAGCTGATCCGGGTCGGCTGGTTCGGCACCGACGGCTCGGCCGCCGCGACCGACTTCGCCGGCTCCTGGGGCGCCGCCGGCTCGCACCTGGTCACCGGGAGCATCTGGCTGGGCCTGGCGGTCTGGGGCGCGGTGCGCTACTTCCGCTGGGAGCCGCGCCGCTGACCCGAAGGGCCACCGCACGCCGAAGGCGCTCATCCGTCGGATGAGCGCCTTCGGCGCCTCTGATATGAAGTCTCCGGCAAGATCGTGATCGAACTGGGCGGAAGAATTGAGAATGCGGTCACCGCTGCGCAGCTGGACGAGCCTGAGCAAGCCCCAGCGCACCGAGCTGTACTTCCGCTGGTCGCTCTACTCGATGCCGCTGCTGCTGCTCCCGGCCGTGCTGGTGGTCGCCGGGGCCGGCAGCGACCTGCCGGGCTCCGGCAACGCCGTCCGGGTCTCCGTGCTGGTCGCGCTCGCCGAGACGCTGCTGGGCCTGCGGGCCTGCCGCACCTCGCTCGACCACTACCTGAAGCGCCCCACCGACCACCTGCGCTGGCTGGCCGTCAACGGCGGGTTCGCGGTGGCCGGTTCCTGGGCCGTCCTACTGCTCGGACCGGACGCCGGCGGGGCGGACGGCTCGCGCGCGACGCTGTTCACCTCCACCGTCTCGGTGCTCCTGCTCGTCATGGCCTTCGGCCCGGCGTCCATCGGCCTGTCGCTGCCCCACGCCGCACTGGCCGCCCTCGGCGGGTTCCTGCTGGTCGTCCCAGCGATGGTGCTGGCCGGGCAGGGCCTCGCCGGCACCGCCGGACTGGTGGTCGGCTCCCTGATCATGCTGCCCGTCCTCGGCGGGACCTGCCGCAGCTTCGCCTGGCTGACCTCGGTGGTCTGGGAGCTGGACACCGCCCGCGAGGCCCAGTCCCGGCTGGCCGTCGCCGAGGAGCGGCTGCGCTTCTCCCGCGACCTGCACGACGTGATGGGCCGCAACCTCACCACCATCGCGCTCAAGAGCGAACTCGCCGTCCAGCTCGCCCGCCGGGGACGCGAGGAGGCCGCCGACCAGATGGCCGAGGTGCAGAAGATCGCCCAGGAGTCGCAGCGCGAGGTCCGGGACGTCATCCGCGGCTACCGCACCGCCGACCTGCACGCCGAGGCGATCGGCGCCCGCGCGGTGCTGCGCTCGGCCGACGTCGACTGCGAGATCGACCTCGGCGAGCACGCCGACGAGCTGCCGGCTCCGGTCCAGTCCGTGTTCGGCTGGGTGATCCGCGAGGCCACCACCAACGTGCTGCGGCACAGCGAGGCCGGCCACTGCCTGATCCGGCTGCGGACCGAGGACGGCCGGGCCGTGCTGGAGCTGGAGAATGACGGGGTGCCCGAGGTCCCGTTCCCCTCCCAGGGCAGCGGCACCGGGCTGCGCGGGCTGCGCGAGCGGCTCGCCGCCCACGACGGCGAACTGACCCTGCCGACCGCCGACGCGGGCGTCTTCCGGATGCTCGCCACCGTCCCGCTGCCGCGCTGAGCCCGCCCGAAGAACGCCGAGGAAGGCCCGCCCGATGACCGAGAACGCCGCGCCCGTCCGTGTCCTGCTCGCCGACGACGAGCACCTGATCAGGGGCGCGCTGGCCGCGCTGCTCTCGCTGGAGGACGACATCGAGGTGGTCGCCCAGGCCGGCTCCGGCACGGAGGCGCTGGCGATGGCGCTGGCGCACCGCCCGGACGTCGCGGTGCTGGACCTCCAGATGCCCGGCAAGGACGGCATCGAGGTGGCCGCCCAGCTGCGGCTGCGGCTGCCGGACTGCCGCTGCATGATCGTCACCGGCCACGGCCGCCCCGGCTACCTGAAGCGGGCCCTGGAGGTCGGGATACGCGGCTTCCTGCCGAAGACCGTCTCGGCCTCCGACCTGGCCGGCATCATCCGCACCGTGCGCTCCGGCGGCCGGTACGTGGACCCGGAGCTGGCGGCGGACGCGATCAGCGCCGGCGAGACCCCGCTGACCCCGCGGGAGACGGACGTCCTGGAGCTGGCCGCCGACGGCACCTCGATCGCCGAGATCGCCGAACGGGCCTCGCTCTCCCAGGGCACCGTGCGCAACTACCTGTCCTCGGCGGCCACCAAGCTGGGCGCGGAGAACCGGCACGCGGCCGTGCGGATCGCCCGCGAGCACGGCTGGATCTGAAGCCGCGCCCGCGGGCGGTCCGGGCGGGCTCAGGACCAAGTCGTCCCGGTCAGCCGCTCGTAGACCTCGATGTACTTGGCCCGGGTCCGCTCGACGATCTCGGCCGGCAGCGCGGGCGGCGGCTCCTCGCCGTGGCGGTCCCAGCCGGAGGCCGGGGAGACCAGCCAGTCGCGGATCAGCTGCTTGTCGAAGGACGACTGCGAGCGGCCGGGCCGGTAGTCGTCGGCCGGCCAGTAGCGGGAGGAGTCCGGGGTGAGCACCTCGTCGCCGATCACCAGCTCGCCGTCCAGCAGGCCGAACTCGAACTTGGTGTCGGCCAGGATGATGCCGCGCTCGCGGGCGATGTCCCGGGCCCGGGCGTAGACGTCCAGGGTGGTGCGGCGCAGCCGGGCGGCGAGGTCGGCGCCGATCCGGCGGGCGGTCTCCTCGTAGGAGACGTTCTCGTCGTGCTCGCCGACCTCGGCCTTGAGCGCCGGGGTGTAGATCGGGCCGGGCAGCTCGGAGCTGTTCTCCAGGCCCTCCGGCAGCGCGATGCCGCAGACCGTGCGGCTCTCCTCGTACTCGGCCAGGCCGGAGCCGGCCAGGTAGCCGCGGGCGACCGCCTCGACCGGGACCATCTCCAGGCTGCGGCAGACCAGGGTGCGGCCCTTCCAGTCCGCCGGGGCGCCGGCCGGGACCTCGGTGGAGATCACGTGGTTGGGCACGATGTCGGCGATCCGCTCGAACCACCACAGCGACAGCTGGGTGAGGACACGGCCCTTGTCGGGGATCTCGTTCGGCAGCACCCAGTCGTGGGCGGACGTCCGGTCGCTGGCCACCATGACCAGTTCGCCCGACTCGGTGCGGTAGAGGTCGCGCACCTTGCCGGTGTGCAGGTGGACCAGGCCGGGTACCTGGACCGGCTCGGGCTTGGTGACAAATCCGCTCAAGGTGTTCAGTCCTCAGGGGTCGTTCACGGGCAGGGGCACCGCGAAAGGGGAGGTCACTGCCCCCGCAGTCTTTCACGGCCCCCGCGCGCTAGTTCTTGCAGAGTCGGTCCAGCAGGTTGGCGGTGGCCCGCTGGATCCGCTCGTCGGTCAGGCCAGGGCGGCCCAGCGCCGGCGACCACGCGAAGGTGCCGGCCGCGAAGACGTACGCGCCGCTGGGGGCCCGGTACAGCGAGGTCTCCTGGTAGCGGGTGCGGCCGGCCGGGTCCTGGTACGGCGAGTGCGCCAGCAGCACCCGCTCGATGTGCTCGGGCAGCGCCACCTTGGGGTAGTAGCGGTCGGCCTCGCCGGCGACCAGCCCGGGCAGCTCGTCGCCCTCCTGGAGGCCGGTGCCGTCCCAGAGCCAGTGCGCGGTGTGCCGGGCGACCAGCGGGACGGGCGCGGCGACCCGCCCCGAGTACTGCACCCCGAGCAGGTGCTGCTCGGGCTCCCCGGCGTCCCGCCACAGCGCGCTGGCCGCGCCGGCCGCCCCGGCGGCCGGGCTGCCGGCCCGGACCTTCTGCCGCTTGCGGCAGTTGAGCAGCCGGTTGGGCTCGCCGGAGGCGGCGGCGGTCAGCTCGACCCGCCAGTACATGGTGTTGGCGGAGAGGAACACCAGCGAGGTGCCGCCGTCCCGGGCCCGCTCGGCGGCCCGGCGCATCGGCTCGGACCAGTACTCGTCGTGGCCGGGGAAGACCAGCGCCCGGTGCCGGGACGGGTCCACCAGGCCGGCGTGGAGGTCGGTGGCGGTGGCGTAGGAGAGGTCGTAGCCGTAGCGCTCGGCCCAGCGGATGAAGTCGTACGCGTGGCCGACGTGCAGCGGCAGTCCGGCGGTGGCGTGCGGGCGGTCGAAGGAGACGGTGACGGCCGCCTCCGGCTCGCCGACCAGGCCGCCCCTGCCGTCCCAGGCGTGGTAGAGGCTGGCGCCGGTGCGGCCGTCCTCGGGGAACAGGTTGTACGCCTGCCAGGTCACGTCCGGGAGCACCAGGAGCAGCTCGGCGGTGCGCGCCTGTTCGTCGAAGTCCCGGACGGTGAAGGGGATGTGGCTGCGGTGCAGCATGTCCGCGGTGGTCAGCACGGCGACGTACGATCCGGGCTTCCAGTGCGCCGGGATCTGGAGCCGCCAGGAGTGCCACCAGTGGTGGCAGGAGACCGTGCGGTCGACCACCAGCGGGGCGGGCTGGGCCAGGCCGGAGATCAGCGGGCTGGAGGTCATGTGGCGGGCGCCGTCACCGCCGTAGTGGCCGATCCGGAAGACGTCCACGGTGAACTCGCGGGGCGGGTTGACGGTGACCCGGAAGTCCACCGAGCCCCCGGGGCGGATCACCCCGGCCGAGGCGAAGCCCTTGATCTGCTGGTCCACGTCGTTGGCGCCCTGCGGGCTGCCGACCGACGGCTTGCGCCGGACGCCCGCCGTCAGCGGCTGCTGCCCGGGCGCGTCCACCGAGACGTACCAGGGGACGGCGCCCTCCGCCCCCGCCAGGTACTGGTCCGGGCTGCGCAGCCAGGGCAGCGGGCCCTGACCGAAGGGGTCGGAGACGCTGTAGGCGTGCGTCCCCGACTCCCAGCGGCGGTTGAGTTCGGTCCCCACGCGCCCCTCCCAGGTGCACTTCCGCCCGGTTGGCACGTGCCCCCCGGATGTGCGTGCGGTCTAATACACCACAGAGTGGTGGCGCAACGTCACCCTCCGGTAGCGATTGGTGCAGGGAATCTCGCGCGCCTCCCGGGCAGGGCCTCCGGCCTGCGGAAACGCCCGGCGGCCAGTCGATTTGGGGGCGCGTACCGGAGGTCCGAGCGCCCTCCCGGGGCGCCTGGGACGTCAGAGGCGGACGGGTTTCTCGAGACGGACGTCGGCGGCGTCCAGCCAGGCGCGCAGCGGACCGTCCTGGCCCTGTTCGACGGCCTGGGCGACCGGGCCGGCCAGGTCGGTGCGGCGCACCCCGCCGAGCAGCAGCACCGGGCCGTCCAGCCAGTCCAGGCCGGGGACGCCGCCGGCGGTGTCCACCGCGGCGCAGCAGACCATCGCGGTGACGTGGTCGACCAACAGGTCGCGGCCGCCGCGGTCGGGTTCCAGCAGCGGGGCCGGGGCGGTGGTGCGGGCCAGCTGGGCGGCCAGCGCGGCGGCCAGCAGCTCGCCGTCCCCCTCGGCGAGCCGGCCCAGCAGCCGGGTGAGGGTCGGGGAGCCGGGGCGGGCCTGCGGGGCGAGCCGGTCCAGGGCGGTCTGCAGGGCGGCGGCACCCGCCCGCCAGCCGGCGTCCACCGCCTCGGCCGGGTAGTCGGCCCACTCCAGCTCGTGCCAGGTGCCGGCCGGCGGACGGCCGAAGAACAGTTCGGCGGCCAGCCGGGAGACCGCCCGGTCGACGGCGCCCGGCTCCTCCAGCAGGTCGCAGGCGGGGCGGTCGCCGAGCCGGCTGCCGTAGCCGTCGGCCAGCCGGTCGCGCCGGGACAGCTCGGTGAGGGCGGAGACCACTCCGGCGTTGAGGTGGGCCGGGTGCCGGCCGAGCCGCCAGGCGGGCAGCGCGACCCGGGTGAGCAGCCGGTCCCAGCCCGCGTAGGCCAGGCCGACCTGCTCCTGGGCGGCGATCCGCAGGCCGTAGTCGACCGCCCTGGCCTGCTCGGAGGCCCAGCTCGCGACCGAGCGCTCCAGCTCGGCGGAGTGCCCCCGGCAGGCGCCGAGCAGGCGGCGGACGATCCTGCGGACGACCCGGTCGGCGAGCGCGGCCGGACCGCGCCGGGGCGGCCGGGGCGGGGCGGCCAGGGTGGCGCCGCCGAGGCCGGGGGCCGCGCCGCCGGAGTCCAGGCAGGCGTCCAGATCGCGCAGGAAGCGCCGGGCGGCGGCGATCTCCGGGTCGGCGGAGGCGGCGGTGCCCGCCACCACGGGGGCGAGCAGGGCGCGCAGCTCGCCGGCCCGCATCCACCACAGGAAGGGTGAGCCGATCACCAGGACGGGGGCGGGCGCGTCCGGGCCCGGCCGCGGTGGACGCGACCGCGACGGGGCCGTCCGCCCCGTCGGCGGGACGTCCTCCAGCCAGCTGTCGCAGTCCGGGGTGAGGGCGACGGCGGAGGGCGCGGGCACCTCCAGCCGGGCCGCCAGCTCGTCGATCAGCCGGTACAGCTCGGGGGCCTCGGCGCGCTCCAGGGAGACGGCCGGGGTGCGCGGCGGGACGGCCCGGCGCAGGGCCCGGGCGGTCAGCCCGGCCACCAGCAGGGTCAGCGCGGCGACCGCGCAGACCACCCAGCGGGCGGCGTCCCAGCCGGCCGCGTCGGCGGCCCCGGGCGCGCCGATCCGGCCGGTGAACCGGCCCGCGAGCAGGACCACCGCGACGGCGGCGGGCAGGGCGGCGGCGGCCCGGGCGAGGCCCCGGACCCGCAGGACCGCCTGGGCGTGAGCGCGCGCGTTGTCGACTGCTGCCATACGGTGCGGCACCCCCTTCGGAGCCCTCGGGCGCCCGGCTTCGGGCCCTGAGCCGACTCGAAACGATCAGTTCCGACCGGGAAACGGAGGCGTCCGATCCCCGGTAGTGCATGCTGCGTGGCGCTACTGACATTTTCGACGCCCCGGTCCGGGTGGGCGTTCCGGATCACCCCGGTTTCCACTCGTCCCGGTGACACCGCGCGGTCGTTCCGGTGACGCCGCCCGGACCCCGGCGACCGGTCCGGTGCGAAGCACCCGACGACCGCCCGGCCGGACGCCGTCCAGCATCCCCCCGTGGGAACACCGCTACCCGGCGGCGACCCCGGCGCACGGGCCCCGCGCACCACGATCCAGCGCACCATAAGGCCGGGCGGCCGGTTGCGTCAGCCGGATGCGGGTGCTGTCACCCGATGGGCTGGAATCCGTCGACCGAACGGTGCGTCCGCCCCCACGGCCCCTCCCGCCCCGAAACGCCGGGGACGCTGCGCCCATGGGGTTGACCGGCGGACCCGGTCGTCCACGGCCCCGGCAGGAACCGCCCGCCCGCGCCCGGACCGCCCCCGAGCGCCCGCCCGGGACCGCCCGCGAACACCCGTCCGGGGCCGCCGGGCACG
>NZ_JBEZUT010000010.1:0-52617 GCF_040636595.1 Kitasatospora sp. NPDC036755 | reverse complement strand
GCCCTGCCCGCCGCGGCCGCGGGCGAGTCGCTCGCCGTGCAGTACCGCAACGGCGGCGGCGGCACCGCCCAGGCCTCGCCCTGGCTCAAGGTCGTCAACACCGGCTCCGCGCCGGTCGCTCTCGACCAGGTCAGGCTGCGCTACTACTTCAGGGCCGACGCCCCCTCCGCCGCCTACCGCTTCGCCTGCGACTGGGCCGTCCGGGGCTGCGCCAACGTCACCGGCACGTTCGGCACCGTCGCCGAGCCGGGCGCGGCCGCCGACCGCTACCTGGAGATCGGCTTCACGGCGGGCGCCGGCTCGCTGGCTCCCGGCGCGGACAGCGGGGACCTCCGACTGCGCTTCCACCGCTCCGACTGGCAGTCGATGGAACAGGGCGACGACTACTCCTTCGGCGCCGCGCAGACCGCGTACGCGCCCTGGGGCAAGGTCACCGCGGGCGTCGCCGGGGTCCCGGTCTGGGGCACCGCCCCCACCGGGCCGACCGTCCCGGCCGGCGCGGTGCTCTTCGACGACTTCGACTACTCCGGCCACGACGACCCGTCGCTCGCCGCCCACGGCTGGGGCGCGCGCTCCGGCGCCGGCGGTCCGGGCGTGGGCGGGGCCGCCTGGGCGGCCGAGAACGTCACCTTCGCCCGGGACGCCGGGAACTCGGTGATGACCCTGCGGACCGCCACCGCGGGGACTCCGGAGTCCACCCGGCAGAGCGAGTTCCACAGCCTGGCGACGAAGTTCCGGTACGGCACGTACGCCGCCCGGGTCCGCTTCGCCGACGCCCCGGTGACCGGCCCGGACGGGGACCACCTGGTGCAGAGCTTCTTCGCGATCAACGACCTCAGGGCCCCGATGGCCGACGACTACTCCGAGTACGACTTCGAGTACCTGCCCAACGGTGGCTGGGGCGAGCCCTCGAACATCTTCTTCGCCACCTCGTGGGAGACGTACGGCCCCGAGGGCGCCGACAACGTGTACACCACCTCCCGGAGTTCGTTCGCCGGCTGGCACGACCTCGTCCTGACCGTCGACGAGAGCGGCATCGTGTACTACGTCGACGGGGTCGAGTTCGCCCGCCACGGCGCCCGCTACCTCCCCGAGCGGCCGATGGCGATCGCCTTCAACCAGTGGCTCACCGACCTCGCCGGCCACGGCGGCACCGAGGAGCGCGCCTACGAGGAGCAGGTGGACTACGTCCTGCACGTCAAGGACCGGGTGCTGACCCCCGCCCGGGTGGGTGCCGCCGTCGCCGCCTACCGCGCGGCCGGGACGTCCTTCACCGACTCCGTGCCCGCCCCCTGATCCGACGGTCCCGGGCGGGCCGAAGCAGGTCCGGGCGAACCGCGGCGGAGCGAAGCGGGCCGGCCCCGGGTGGGACCGGCCCGCGGGAGACGCGCCGGGAGCGGCGGTCAGTCGGCGTCCCGGCCCTCGACCAGGAGGGCGGGCTCCAGCGGCGAGGCGATCTCCTGCGGCTTGCTGCGGGCGGCCCAGTCGCGGATCCCGAGCAGCACCATCACGAAGAAGATGCCGTAGACGATGCCGGAGAAGTACAGCTCGGAGTGGACGGCGAGCGGCACGCCCACCAGGTCGACGGCCAGCCAGACGAACCAGAACTCCACGTAGCGGCGGGCCTGGCTGTACATGGCGAGGATCGAGCCGACGAAGATCCAGGCGTCCGCGAGGACCATCCACCACGGCGCCCCGGGGTAGAACGAGGCGTCCGTCCCCTTCAGCACCGCGGCGAACGCGGCCGTCCCGGCCACCATCGCGGTGATCAGCAGGGCGCGCTCCCGCCAGGACGCCCAGCGGACGTTGATGGCGCCCTCCTGTTCGCGGCTGCGCTTCCAGGTCGCCCAGCCCCAGGAGGCCGAGACGATGATGACGATCTGCCGGGCGGCGTTGCCGCCGAGGTGCACGTTCAGGCTGGCGATCAGCAGCAGCACCGAGCCGAGGATCTGCACCGGCCAGGCCACCAGTGAGCGCCGCAGGGCCAGCCAGACGGTGGCGAGCGCGAGGATGTTGCCCAGGAAGTCTGACCAGTAGACGGGGAGACCGAAGAAGTCGAACTGCTCGTTCAGCCAGTGGAACGCGCTCATGACTCACACCTTTGTTCGTGCGGAGCGAGGTGGGGGAAGGGGCGGTCGGCCCCGCCGAAGCGGGGGGTGCGGGGCCGACCGGGCTCGTGGCGCAGGACGCGCGGGCCGCGTGGGGTGCGGGGCCGCGCGCCGGGCAGGTGCAGGGTGTTGTGCTTCGACTCAAAAGGAAGCAGAGGAAGATGACGGCGCGTCAGGACAGGGATGCGCGGACGTGCCGTCCGTGCGCGGAGTCCAGCAGCGCCTCGGAGCGGCGGACGTCCTCCCGGGCGGCGAGCAGCAGCTCGTCGACGGAGGCGAACCGCTCGGTGGCGCGGATCCGGGCGACGAACCAGAGGTCGACGTGCTCGCCGTACAGGTCGCCGGGCGCGTCGTGGCAGTACACCTCGGTGTGGATCTCGGGGGTGTCGCAGAAGGTGGGATTGGTGCCGACGCTGATCGTCGCGCGGTGCACGGTGCCGCTCGCGCGGCGGGCCAGCCAGCCGCTGTAGATCGCGGGCGGCGGGACGGGGGTGCCGGGGTCGGGGGCGATGTTGGCGGTGGGGAAGCCGAGCCCCCGCCCCCGGCCGGCACCGTGCACCACGGTGCCGGACAGGGGGGTCGCGGGAGCGTCAGCCATGGGGGGTGAGCTCACGGAACTGGCTGGTGTGGAAGACCAGCGGCTCCACCCCGGGGAACAGCTCGACAGTGAGCAGTTCCAGCAGGACGATCTCGTGGTCGCCGCCGTCGTACACCGCGCCGACCCGGGCGGTCAGCCAGAGCGCCGCGTCGTGGATCAGCACGGCGCCGTCCGGCGTCGCCTGCCAGCCGGTGCCGTCGAACCGGTCGCCCGCGCGGGCGGCGAGCCGCCGGCAGAGCGCGCCCTGGCCCCGGCTGAGCACGCTCAGCCCGAGCGCCGGCGCCTCCGTCAGCCTCGGCCAGGTGGTCGAGGTGCGGGCCACGCTGACCGCGACCATCGGCGGCTCCAGCGAGATCGACACGAAGGAGCTCACGGCGAGCCCGACCGGTTCGCCGTCGCGCAGGGCGCCGAGCGCGACCACCCCGGTGGGGTAGGCGCCGAACGCCCGGCGCAGCGCGGCGCCGTCGAGCTCCGCCGGGTGCGGTTCCACCGGCCGCGGCTGCGCGGACGCGGCGGCGGCCGGGTCCGGGTGGTGGGCGGGAAGGACCATGGTCGTCGCCGTCCTCTCGTCGCGGTTCGGGTGGGTCAGTGCCGGTACTGCGCGGCCGGGTGGCCGGCCGGCAGCGCCCGGTCGGTGGCGCCGGTGAGCCGCTCGCGCAGCGACTCGCCGTCGCCGTACTCGCCGCGGAAGACGCCGCGGGCGCGCAGGAGGGGCAGCACCGACTCGACGAACTCGACGGTGGAGGCGGGCTGCACGGTCGGCGAGAGCAGGAAGCCGTCCAGGTCGGCGCCCTCCGCCAGGGCGCAGATCTCGTCGGCGATCTCCTCCGCGGTGCCGACCACCGGGCGCGCGCCGACGCCGTGGGTGTGCCAGTCGGCGAGCACGTCGCCGACGGTCTTGCCGGCGAACCGGGCGACCTGGGTCTGCGACATCTCGGTGGACAGCTCCGACATGGGGGTGTCGGGCGCGTACGAGGACAGGTCGAGGCCGGTGAACATGGCGTAGCTGGCGACGGTGACCTCCGGGCGCTGGGCGTCCAGGACGCGCTGCCAGCGGCGTTCGGCGTCGGCGGTGGTGGCGCCGAGCACGCAGGAGAACGCCGACATCACCTTGACCTCGTCGGCGCGGCGGCCGGCCCGGACGGCCTCCGCGCGGATCGCCGCGGTGTGCCCGGCGAGCTGTTCCACCGAGCCGCTGCCGACGAACATGCACTCGCCGTGCCGCCCGCCGACCCGCCGCCCGGCCGGGGAGGCGCCGGCCTGGAACAGCACCGGGGTGCCCTGCGGGGAGCGGGCGGTGTTGCCGTAGCCGTGCGAGCGGAAGTACGGGCCGTCGTGCTCGACCAGGTGGACCTTGGCCGGGTCGGCGAAGCGGCCCGCCTTGTCCTTCTCCAGGGCGTCGGCGTCCCAGGCGCCCTCCCAGTACTTGTAGACCAGGTCGAGGAAGTCCTCGGCCATCTCGTACCGGGCGTCGTGCGCCACCATGTCCATCCCGAAGGCCTTGACGGCGGTGTCCGCGGTGCCCGTGGTCACGATGTTCCAGCCGAGCCGGCCGCCGGACAGCTGGTCCAGGGTGGCCAGGCGCCGGGCGAAGGCGTACGGCGGCTCCACCAGCACCGAGCCGGTCACCACCAGGCCGAGGTCGGTGGTGCTCGCCAGCAGCGCCGAGGCGACCACGAAGGGGTCCAGGCGCGGGAGGTCCAGGGTCTCCTCGGTGGCGATCGGCGGACGCACCCCGTTGATCTCCGACCAGCCCCAGGCGTCGGCCAGGAACAGGAAGTCGAGCTTGGCGTCCTCGCAGACCCGCGCGATCTCGCGCCAGTACCCGAGGGTGTCGAACAGGTGCCGGCGGCTGTCGGGGTGGCGCCAGGTGGCGGTGCCGCCCGCGTTGGTCTGGGCGTTCTCGAACAGGCCGAGCTTGAGGTTGCGCATGGGGTGTTCTCCGTTGAACTGGTGATGCGGGGGGGGGTGGGGGGACCGGGGGGTACGTCACAGCACGGGGAAACGGGTGGAACGGGGACGGGGGCCGCTGGGTCCCGTCAGGGTGCTACGGGAAGGCGGGGGCGTCGAGGAGGCCGGCGGTCGCGTCGAGCTGCGCCGCGGTCGGCATGGAGGACTGGGCGCCGAGCCCGGTCACGGCCAACGAGGCCGCGCGGACGGCCCGTTCGGCGGCGGCGAGCAGGTCGGCCCCCCGGGCGAGCGCGTCGGCGAGGGCTCCGCAGAAGGTGTCGCCGGCGCCGACGGTGTCGACGGCGTCCACGACGGGCGCCGGCAGGTGCACGGCCGGGCCACCGGGCCGGGTGACCAGCGCCCCGGCCGCGCCGAGCGTCACCACGACCGCCCGGCAGGGCAGCGCGGCCCGTTCCAGCAGTTCGCGGGCGCCGTCCGGTCCGGCGGGCAGCGGTGCGCCGAGCAGGGTGGCGAGTTCGCCGAGGTTGGGCACGAGGACGTCGACGGCGGCGAGCACCTCCGGGGCGACCGGCCGGGCCGGGGCCGGGTTGAGGACGACCATGCCGTCCTGCTCCCGGGCCCGCAGCACCGCGGCGGCGACCACCTCGGGGGCGATCTCGTGCTGGACCAGCACGACCTCGCCCGCCTCCCGGGCCAGCCGCCGCGGCAGGTCCGCGACGGACAGCGCGGCGTTGGCGCCCGGGTTGACCACGATGGTGTTCTCGCCGGCCCGGTCGACCACCACCGAGGCGATCCCGGTGGTGCCCTCCGCGGCCGGGCGCACCTCCTCGACGTCCACGCCCTCGGCGGCGAGCGCCCGCAGGATGGCACCGGCGTCCGTACCGACCCGGGCGACCAGCCGGACCCGCGCGCCGAGCCGGGCGGCCGCGACGGCCTGGTTGGCGCCCTTGCCGCCGACGCCCTCCACGAAGCCCCGCGCGAGGACGGTCTCGCCGGGCCGCGGCAGGTCCTCGACGGTCAGGACGAGGTCGCGGTTGACCGAACCGACGACGGTGATGGGCGGCATCCGCACTCCTTGGAGACTCCGTGGGAGATCGATCTCCCACACTGTGGACCAGCCCCCGGAAACCGTCAAGTACCCTCGTGCTGCGCATTCCGCCAGCTCAGCCGAGCCCGCCCCCGACCCCGAAGGACCGCCCCACGTGACAGCGCCCCGACTCCTCGACGTGGCCGCGGCCGCCGGTGTCTCCCGCGCGACGGCCTCACGCGTCCTGGCCGGCACCCCGCGCAACGTCGACCCCGAGCTCGCCCGCCGGGTCGAGGAGGCCGCCCGCGACCTCGGCTACCGCACCAACCACTCCGCCCGGGCGCTGCGCACCGGCGCCACCGGCACCGTCGGCGTGGTCGTCCCCTCGCTCGCCAACCCGTACTTCGTCCAGCTCGTCGACGCCCTCGCCCAGCAAGTCCGCGGATCCGGGGGGCAGTTGGTGGTATCCGACGCCGCCAACGACACCACCGTCGAGGCGGAGCAGATCGAGACCCTGCTGGGCGGCCGGGTCGACGGACTGCTCGTCGTCCCGGTCTCCGCCGCGGCGTCCGGCCCCGCCGTCCGGGCCGCCGCCGAGCGCGCGCCCGTCGTCCTCTTCGACCGCTGGGCCACCGGCTCCGGCACCGTGGCCGTCACCCTCGACAACACCGCCGCGATGCGGCTGCTGCTCGACCACCTCGAAGGCCTCGGCCGCCACCGGATCGCCCTGGTCGCCGCCGACCAGGCGTCCTCCTCCGGCGCGGAACGCCTCGCCGCCTTCACCGGGGCGCGCGGCGCCGACGCCACCACCGTGCTGCTGCCCAGCTTCACCACCGACGCCGGCCGCACCGCGGGCCGCCGGATCGCCGAACTCCACGCCGGGATCGACGCCGTCGTCTGCGGCGCGGACGTCCTGGCCGTCGGACTGGTCAGCACCCTGCAGCGCTCGGCCGTCCCCGTGCCCGGCCGGATCGCCGTCACCGGCTTCGACGACACCGAGCTCCTCGAACTGCTCGACCCGCCCATCACCTCCATCCGCCACCCGCTGGCCGCCATGGCCGAACGCGCCCTGACCCTCCTTCAGGCCCCGCCCCGGGAGCGCGCGGAGCGGGTCGAGCGCTTCGCGCCGCAGCTGGTGGTGCGCGCCTCCACGGACGCGAACGCCTGAGGACCCGCGCCGAGGGCGGCGGCCGACCGATCGTCAGGAGGCGGCCCGGGGTGCGGAGCACCGCACCCCGGGCCGCCGTCGGGCACGGGCCGTCGAACAGGAACCGTCAGGCACGGGCCGTCGGACAGGAACCGTCAGGCGCGGGCCATCAGGCGCAGGCCGTCAGGCACGGACCGTCAGGCACGGACCGTCAGGCCTTCCGCCGCCGCACCGCGATGACCGCCGCGCCCAACAGGCAGGCGACGGCGGCGGTGACGTAGGCGAGGTGGTAGCCGGCGAGCTGGTCCGCGCTCGTCGCCGCGACCAGGACCATCACCGCCACGCCCGCGCTGGCGCCGATCTGCTGCGTCACGACGTTCACCGCGCCGGCGACGCCCTGCTGCCGCTCCGGCACCCCGGACAGGCCGGCGGAGGTCATCGACGGGAAGTTCAGCCCCTGGCCGACGCCGCTGACCACCAGGCCGGGCAGCACGTGCAGCACGTAGGAACCGTCCTGCGGCGTACCCAGCCACAGCCCGGTGCCCACCCCGATCAGGACGAGGCCGACGGCCATCAGCGTCCGCGGGGAGTACACGGCCAGCAGCCGGCCGGTGGCGAAGTTGGCGGTGAGGAACACCGCCAGGGACATCGGCACCAGGGCCATGCCGGACTCGAAGGGCGAGTAGTGCAGCATCCCCTGCAGGTACAGCGGCGCGAAGAACAGCATTCCGACCGAGCCCGTGTACTGGAGGAAGGCCGCCAGGCTCGCCTCCCGCACCGAGGCGATCCGGAACAGGCCGAGCGGCAGCACCGGGTCGGCGGTGCGGCGCTCCCGCAGGACGAACAGCACCAGGCAGAGCACCGCCGCGCCCAGCACGATCCACGCCGTCGCGCCGCCGGTGCTGACGCCGACGACGAGCAGGGTGAGGCCCAGGGTGCCGGTGATCGCGCCGGGCAGGTCCAGCCCGCCGCGGTGTCCGGCGCCGTCGGGCAGTCCGATCCGCGTCGCGCCGAGCACGCCGAGGCCCAGGACCACCGAGAACCAGAGCACCGAGCGCCAGCCGAGGAACTCGGTCAGGACGCCGCCCAGCAGCACCCCGCCGCTGAAGCTCGCGGCGCCGACGGCCGCGTACACCCCGAAGGCCCGGTTGCGGGCCGGACCGGCCGGAAACGTGTCGGTGAGCAGGGCCAGCGCGGCCGGCCCCGACAGGGCGGCGCCGATCCCCTGGACGGCCCGCGCCCCCAGCAGCACCACGGTGTTCGGGGCCACCGCGCCGACCAGCGCGGACACGGTGAACAGTGCGACGCCGACCTCGAACACCCGTCGCCGCCCGAGGACGTCGGCGAGCCGACCGCCCACCAGCAGGAAGCCGGCGAAGGTGACGGCGTAGGCGGTCATGACCCACTGGAGCGTGCTCTCGCCCAGGTGGAAGCGTTCCCCGACGGACGGCAGTGCGGCGTTGAGCACGCCGAGGCCGCTCACGTCCAGGGCCAGTGCCCCGGCCAGCACCCCGAGGGCGAGTCCGGGCCGGCGAACCGTTCCCGCTAAGGAACCGTCGGCATCGGCCGACGGCGTGTCAAGATTCTCAACTGCCATGCGGTCAGCTTGCATTGGTCGATCATCGACTGTCCACCCCGCCCGGCGCGCATGATACCGGGCGTCCGGGGCGCCCGAGACCGCCGGCGGCTCCCGAGGAGATCGAATCGGACACTTTGTCGATCAAATCCCGCCACCGCTTCAACCGGACGTCGAAATGCGCAATCCTGGAGCCCATGAACGCGTAGTCGAAACACTTCTCCGCACCAGCGGGCGGATGAAGACACCCGAGCCGCGGAATCCCCGGCAGCGAAAGAAGCCGGCAGTACGGCCGGCCAGAGCCGAACGCGTCGGCGAGAATTCCACAGTGCGCCGCTGATCGGTGAGCCGCTGAATAGCGGCCCACTCGAACAACCCCGAAGCCCCTGACCCTCACCCCCGTACCGCCGCGTCGCGGTCGGCGCTTCGAGCCCTTCTTCCTGCCGCGAGAGGAGCAGCGATGCCCGACCGCACGCCCATTCATGTCATGCCCACCCCCAGGGCCTCGCCCGTCGGGCGCCTGCCGTCCCAGGCGTCCACGCATGCCCTCGCGGACCGGTCCGACCACGGCGCCGTCCGTCCGCGCCCTGCCCTCGACGTGCCGCGGAAAGCCCGGAACGTGCACCGCCTGCGGTCCCCCGGAGCCGTCCGGGCGGGCTGATCCGGCGCCGCCCGGGCCCCGGCTCCCGTTCGTTTCACCGGCTTTCCCGTCCCCCCGGGCACCGAGGCCGGAAAAACCCTTCCCGTCCGCATGCCGCGCGCCCGCCCCACGGCGCGACCGGTGCGGCGGAGGGCCCTTTCACGCCGTTTCCCCCTGCCCATTTCCGGCTGCCCGGATATCCGCCTCCCCCACCGGGCAGCCGTGAATCCCCACCCGTCATTCCATCCGCCCTGCTGAGGGAGTCGCCATGCCCCAAGAGCGCGCAGCACGCGACATAGCCGCCGTCACGGATTTCCTGTCGGCCCGTTTTGCCGAACTGCTGGACCTGTCCGCGGACGCGGTGGACCGCTGGGCGCCGATGCACCGGTACGGACTGGACTCGCTGAGGTCCGTGACGCTCGCGGCCTCGCTCTCCGAGTACCTCGGCCGACAGGTTCCGGCCACCTGGATGTGGCAGTACCCGACCCTCGACGCGCTGGCCCACGCCCTCGTCGAGGGCCCCCGGGCGGCGGAGCCCGCCCCGGGCACCGGGCGCCGCGCGCCCTCGCAGGAACCCGTCGCGGTCGTGGGCATCGGCTGCCGGTTCCCGGGCGGACCGGACCCGTCCGCGTTCTGGAAGCTGCTGGTCGACGGCGGCGACGCCGTCGGACCGGTGCCGGCCGCACGCCGCGAACTGCTCAGGGACCGGGCACGCTGGGGCGGGTTCATCGACGGCATCGACCGGTTCGACCCGCTGTTCTTCGGCATCTCGCCCCGCGAGGCCGTCCAGATGGACCCGCAGCAGCGCCTCGTCCTGGAACTGTGCTGGGAGGCGCTGGAGGACGCGGGCATCGCGCCGCACAGCCTCGCCGGCAGCGACACCGGCGTGTTCATGGCCTCCTGCTGGGGCGACTACGCCGCCCTGGCGCACTACCGCGGCCCCGACGCGCAGATCACCCCGCACACCGCGACCGGCATGCACGACGGCATCATCGCCAACCGGGTCTCCTACGTCCTCGGCCTGCAGGGCCCGAGCATGGCCATCGACTCGGCCTGCGCCGGCTCGCTCATCTCCGTGCACGTGGGCTGCCAGTCGATCCGACTCGGCGAGAGCGACCTCGTGCTCGCCGGCGGCGTGAACCTCAGCTTCGTCTCCGACTACTACACCGCCATGGACCAGATGGGCGCGCTCGCCCCCGACGGCCGCTGCAAGTCCTTCGACGCCCGGGCCGACGGCTACGTCCGCGGCGAGGGCGCCGGCGTCGTGGTGCTCGCCCCGCTGAGCGTGGCACTCGAACGCGACCTGCCGGTGTACTGCCTGATCAAGGGCAGCTCCTCCAACAACGACGGCCTCAGCAACGGCATGACGGCGCCGAACCCCCAGGCGCAGGAGAAGATGCTGCGCACTGCCTACCAGCGGGCCGGCATCGCCCCGCACCTCGTGGACTACATCGAGTGCCACGGCTCCGCGACACCGCTCGGCGACCCGATCGAGGCCAACGCCATCGGCGCGGTCCTCGGCGGCGACCGCCGTTCGGAGCCGCTGCGGCTCGGCTCCGTCAAGTCCAACGTCGGCCACCTGGAGGCGGCCGCCGGCATCGTCGGCCTGGTCAAGCTCGCGATGTCGATGCGCAACGGCGTGCTGCCGCCGAGCCTGCACTACACCGCGCCGAACCCGCAGATCCTCTTCGACGAGTACAACCTCAGCGTCCAGGACCGGCTGGAGCCCTGGCCGCGGCGCTCCGACGCCCGTCGCGGCGGCGTCAGCTCGTTCGGGTTCGGCGGCTCGATCTGCCACCTCGCCGTGGAGGAACTGCCGCGCCCCGAGGCCTCGTTGCTGCTGCTGGCCGCGGACTCCCGGGAGGCGCTGGCCGAGCAGGCCCGGGCGCTGCGCGACGCGACCGACCTGCGCGCGCTCTGCCGCCGCACCCCCGGCGACGGCCCGTTCCGGCTCGCCGCCACCGCCCGCGACACGGCCGAACTCCGCAGCGCGCTGGACGCCTTCGGCAGCGGGGGTTCGGCGCCCGGGCTGAGCACCGGGGAAGCCACCGGCCGCCGGCCCCGGATCGCGTTCCTGTTCTCCGGCAACGGCTCCCAGTGGGTCGGCATGGGCCGCCAACTCCTCGCCGGCCAGACCGTTTTCCGCCGCTCCCTGATGAAGTCCGACCGGCGGATGCGGGAGCTGCTGGGCTTCTCCCCGGTCGAGCAGCTGCTGGCCGCCGACGGCCGTCTCGACGACATGGACGTCTTCCAGCCGCTGCTGTTCTCGCTTCAGGTCGCGCTGGCCGAGACCTGGCGCTCGCTGGGAGTGGAGCCGGACGTCGTCGTGGGCCAGAGCGTCGGCGAGTTCGCCGCCTCCCACATCGCCGGCGCCCTCGACTTCGACGACGCCTCCCGGCTGGCCGCCCACCACGGCCGGCTCCTCCAGCTGCTGGCCGTGGGCCGCGGCGAGGGCATCGTGGTGATGACCCCCGCGGAGGAGGTGCGGCCGCACCTGACCGGCGGGCTCACCCTCTCCGGCCGCAACGGCCTGAGCTCCACGCTCGTCACCGGCACCCCGCAGGAGATCGACGACCTGGTCCGGCGGCTGACCGAGGCGGGCGTCACCAACCACCGGGTGCGGATGGGCCACGCCCCGCACTCCCCGCTGGTCGACCACGTGCTCGCCCCGCTGAAGGTCGAGCTCGACGGCATCAGGCCGCGCAGCACCCGCATCCCGATGATCTCGACGGTCACCGGCGAGCTCGTGGACGGCGCCGAGCTCGGACCGGACTACTGGGCGGACAACCTGCGCCGGGAGATCCGGGTGGTCGACGCCCTGACCAGGCTGCGCGACCACGACGTCGACGCGGTGGTCGAGCTCAGCCCGCACCCCCTGCTGCTCAAGTCGGTGTCGGAGATCCTGCCCGCGACCACCCTGCCCTCGATGCGGCGCGGCGCCGACGAGGCCTCGACCCTGCTCGGCTCGCTCGGCGCCCTCTTCACCGCCGGACTGCCCGTCGCCGCCCACCCGTTCCTGGCCGGCGACCGCGGGCGCCACACCGCGCCGGGCCGGGTCGCCCCCGCCGCACCGGGCCAGGCCGGTGGCGGTACGGCCGACGCGCAGCCGCACCTGGTGCCCGTCAGCGCCCGGACCGCGGGCGCGCTCGCCGACACCTGCCGCGAACTGTCCAACCACGTCGAGCGCCACCCCGACCTGCGGGTCTCCGACCTCGCCTACACCCTGGGCGCCCGGCGCAGCCACCACGGCCACCGGATCGCGCTGTTCGCCCGCGACCGGCAGGACGTCCTGGACGGACTCGCCCGGGTCGCCGCCGGCCGGCCGCACCCCGACGTCCTCACCGGCACCGTCTCCGGCAACGCCGACCGCCGGGTGGCGCTGGTCTTCTCCGGCGGCGGCACCCAGTGGGTCGGCATGGGCCGCGAACTGCTGCGCTCGCACGCCGGCTTCCGCAGCCGGATGCACGCCTGCGACGCCGCCGTGCGCGCGGCCGGCGGCTTCTCGGTGCTCGACCACCTCGCCGCCCCGGCCGAGGAGGCCAGGTACGAGGAGATGGACTTCCAGCAGCCGGTGCTGTTCGCCCTGCAGGTCGCGCTGGCGCAGGTCTGGCTCGACCTCGGCATCGAGCCGACGGCCGTCGTCGGGCACAGCCTGGGCGAGGTCGCGGCCGCCTGCGTGGCCGGCGCGCTGTCCCTGGAGGACGCCGCCCGGGTCGTGGTCGCCCGCTCGCACCTGCTGGAGCGCAAGGCCGCCGCCGGCGCCATGGTCTCCGTCGACCTGCCGGAGGCCGAACTGCTGCCGCGGCTCGCCCCCTACGCCGAGCGCGCGGCGATCGCCGTGGTCAACAGCCCGACCAGCGCGGCGGTCTCCGGCTCCCCCGAGGCCGTCGATGCCCTGGAGGCGGAGCTCCTCCGGGACGGGATCTCCGTCCGCCGGATCCGGGTCGAACGGCCGGTGCACAGCCCCGGCATGGACCCGCTGACCGAGCCGCTGCGCGAGGCCCTCGACGGCATCACCCCGCTGACGCCCGGCATCCCCTTCCACTCCACGGCCCTGGCCGGCGCGGTGAACCCGGTCGCCGACGTCGACTACTGGGTGCACAACCTGCGCGACCAGGTCCGCTTCGCCGAGACGATCGGCGCACTGGTCGACCGGGGCGTCTCCACCTTCGTCGAGATCGGCCCGCACGAGACGCTGCGCGGCGCGGTCGAGGAGATCGGGCTCGCCCGCGGCGCCCGGGTGCACGCCGTCAACTCCCTGCGGCGCGAGGAGAGCGACGTCCGCTGCCTGCTGGGCGCCGCCGCCTCGCTGTACGTCAGGGGCCTGCCGCTGGCCTTCGACTCCCTCTTCACCGACGACGTCGAGCTCGTGGAGACCCCGCTCGTCCAGTGGCAGAAGGAGCGCTACTGGATCGACACCGAACCCCTCCGCGACGCCGCGCCTGCCCACGCCGCCGGGACCGTGCCCGCGACCGCCGCGCCGGCGGTCACCGCGACCACGACGGCTACCCCTCCGGCCGAGGCCCAACCGGCCGGGAGCCCGGCGGAGGCGGACCGGCCGGTGGCCGAGCTCGTCCTCGCCGAACTCGCCGACGCGCTGGGCGTGGCGGTGGACAGGTTCGACGAGAACGCCGGGCTGCGCGACTTCGGCCTGGACTCGATGCTGGCGATCCGCCTCGTCAACCGGATGCAGTCCGTGCTCGGGCACCGGGTGTCGCCGGTGGTGTTCCTGGACGGCCGCTCCATCGCCGAGGTCGTCGCCCACTTCGTCGGCCTCGCCGAAGCACCGGCCGTGCCCGCACCGGCCCCGACGGCCCCGACGGCCCCGGTGACCCCGGCCGCCCCGGCGGCTCCCGTCCGGGCCCCCGGGGCCGCGCCCGACGCCGCGCCCCAGCGGTCCTTCCTCGACGAGCTCTCCGAACTGGACGCCGAGGAACTGCTGGAGGAGCTGGACGCCCGCGGGTTCCTGGAGGCCACCGACGCCCCGGCCCTGGAACAGCTGCGCGCCGACGGCCTCGGTCTCGAACTGGCCCCGGCCTCGCACGGCCAGGCCTCCCTCTGGTTCATGCAGATGGTCGCCCCGGAGGCCGTGCCCTACAACTTCATGGTGACCGCCCGGATCCGGGCCGCCGTCGACGAGGAGGCCCTGGAACGCGCCGTCCTGGCCGTGCTGGACCGCCACCCCGCGCTGCGCACCGTCTTCGTGGAGGCCGGCGGCAGCCCGTACCAGGTGATCCTGGACGAGCCGGTGTACGAGTTCGTCGTGGCGGACACCTCCGGCCTGGACGACGAGCAGGCCCGCGAGGAACTGGCCGCGTACGGGCACGAGCCGCTGGACATGGACAACGGGCCGCTGGTGCGGATCGTCCTGCTGCGGCGAGGCCCCGCCGACCACTACCTGCTGGTGCTCGTCCACCACATCGCCTCGGACGCAGCCTCGGCCGACGTGATGATCCGCGAGCTCCAGGAGTACTACGAGGGCGCCGACCCCGCCCTCGACGCACCGGTCGCCCCGTACACCGAGTTCGTCGCGTGGGAGCGCGAGTGGCTGGCCGGCCCGGCGGCCGAGGCGGCCCTGGACTGGTGGTCCCGCAAGCTCGCCGACCCGCCCGCCCACCTCGACCTCTCCGACAAGGAGCGCCCGCCCGGCGTCACCTACGAGGGCCGGGACGTCGCGTTCCGCTGGAGCGCCGAAGAGACGGCCCTGCTGCGGGAGTTCGCGGTCCGCGAGGGTGTGTCGATCAGCACCGTGGTGCTGGCGGGCTTCTTCGCCACGCTCAACCGCGCGGCCGGAACCGAGGATTCGGTGCTGGCCACCGCCATCGCCCAACGGGCCGAGCCCGGTTGGGAGTCCGCCATCGGCTACTACCTGAACACCGTGCTGGTCCGGGCGAACCCGGCCGCCGACCGCGGCTTCCGCGAGCTGCTGCGCGAGGTCCACGCCTTCTCCCTCGGCCTGCTGGAGCACATGAACTACCCCCTCGACCTGCTGGCCTCCCAGCTGAAGCCGCCGCGCGCCGAGGGCCGCTCCCCGTGGTTCGACGTGGTGGTCAACTGGCTCTCCTCGGAGGCCTTCCCGCGCTCCGTGAAGCTCTTCCACGGCGTCGGCGAGACCCTCACCCCGGACGGCGCGCTGCCGCTCGAACCGCTCCAGGTGCGCCGGCACCTGGCCAAGTTCGACCTGGAGATCTCGATGGCCGACATCGACGGCAGAGTGGCCGGCCACGTCCAGTTCAAGCCGGACTACCTGGAGCGGCGGACCGTGACGGCACTGCTCGCGCTGTACCGCACCGTGCTGTTCGACTCGATCGCCCAACCCGACCTGGCCCTCGGCGCCATCGCGCCGGCCGGCCTCCCCGAGGAGACGGACCAATGACCGACACCCTGCACGCCGAGTTCGCCGCCCAGGCCGTCAAGAACCCCGACGCGACCGCGGTGTACTCCGACGCCGGCGTCCTGACCTACGGCGAACTGGACGAGCGCTCCCGCGTGTTGGCCGAACGGCTGGCCGCCGACGGCGCGGGCCCCGGCGTCCCGGTCGGCATCTGCGTCGAGCGCACCCCGGACCTGCTCGTCGCCGTCCTGGCCGTCCTGCGCACCGGCGCCTGCTACCTGCCGCTGGACCCGAACTACCCCGCCGACCGGCTGACCTTCATGGTCCGCGACAGCGGCACCCGCCTGCTGCTCACCACGCCCGCCTCCCGGGCCAGTTGCCCGCCCGGCCCGACGCTGGTCGTGCTCGGGCCGACCGTGACGACCGAGCCCGGCGCGAAGCCCGCGGCGGTCGTCCCCGACGACACCGCGTACGTCATCTACACCTCGGGCTCGACCGGCACGCCCAAGGGCGTCGCCGTCCGGCACTCCGGCGCGGTGGCGATGCTCGCCGAGATGGACCGGGTCCTGGAGGGCTGCGACCTGAGCGGCGTCTCGGCGGCCAGCTCGGTCTGCTTCGACATGTCCGTGATGGAGGTCTTCAACGCGCTGTGCCGCGGCGGCGCCGTCGTGCTCGTCGAGAGCGCCGTGCACCTGCCGGAGAGCCGGTACGCGGACCGGATCACCCATCTGACCGTCGTCCCGTCGGTCATGAACGGGCTGCTCGACGCGGGCGCCGTGCCGCCGAACGTGCGCTCCATCGTGTTCGGCGGCGAGGCCCTGCGCCGCAAACTGGTGGACCGGGCCTACCGGGAGACCGGCGCCGTACGGGTGTTCAACGCCTACGGCCCCACCGAGGGCACCGTGTTCTGCTCCTTCGGGCCGGTGCCCGAGGACGGCGAGGACGAGCCGACCATCGGCCCGCCGACCACCACCGACGTGGTCTACGTACTCGACGAGGACCTGCGGCCGCTCCCGGTCGGCGAGTCCGGCGAGCTCTACCTCGGCGGCACCGGCCTCGCGCACGGCTACGTCAACCGGCCGCGCACCACCGCCGAGCGCTTCGTCCCCGACCCGTTCCGCGAGGGCGAGCGGATGTACCGCACCGGGGACCTCGTCCGGTTCACCGCGAGCGGCGAGCTCCGGTTCCTCGGCCGCTCCGACCACCAGGTCAAGCTGCGCGGCTACCGGATCGAACTGGAGGAGGTCGAGGCCCGGCTGACCGCCTGCCCCGAGGTGCGGGAGGCCGCCGCCGCCGTCCGGGGCAACCGCCTGGTCGGTTACGTCGTACCCGCGGGCGACGGCGCCCCCTCGAACGGCACGGCGCAGGACGGCGCGGCGCGGGACGGCACGCTCCCCGAGGCCGCGATCCGCGCCGCCGTCACCGGCCGCCTCGCCGCCGAACTGCCCGACTACATGGTGCCCGCGGCGCTGGTCCTCCTGCCCGCCCTCCCGCTGGGCCCCGGCGGGAAGCTCGACCGCGACGCGCTGCCCGAGCCGCCGGCCGCCGCCACCGACGGGCCGCTGACCGCCGCGAGCACGCCCACCGAGGTGGCGCTGTCCGAGATCTGGGGCCAGCTGCTCGACCTCGAACCGTCGACCATCGACGTGCAGTCCGCCTTCTACGACCTCGGCGGCGACTCGCTGCTGCTGGTCCGCCTCGCCCGGCTGATGACCCGGCGCTTCGACCGCCGCGTCCGCGTGCCCGACCTCTTCAGCTTCCGCGACATCGCCTCCCTCGCCCGCTGGCTCGACGACGAGAGCGGCGCCACCCCCGAGGTGGTCCAGTCGGCCCGCGAGCGCGCGAGCGCCCGCCGGGCCGCCCTGCGCGGCCGCGGCGGCCGCGGCACCGGAACCAGCCCCACCGGCACCAGCGGAACCAGCACCGGAACCGGAACCGGCACCACCGACGCCGGCACCACCGGCCGCTGAGTCCGGCCGAGTCCCCCTCCCCACACCGAGCGGCAGGAGCCTTCCCATGACCGACAGCCCCGAACAGGACTACGACCCGGGCGACGTGGCCGTCATCGGCATGTCCCTGCGGGCGCCGGGAGCCCGCACCAAGGAGCAGTTCTGGGACAACCTCGTCCACGGCCGGGAGTCCGTCTCCTTCCTCGCCAAGGACGACATCCACGTCGACGAGACCCTGATCCACAGCCCGTTCTACGTACGGGCCTGCGGCGTGCTCGACACGTACGACAAGTTCGACCCGTCGGTGTTCGGCATCAGCGACCGGATGGCCGCCGCGATGACCCCGGAGAACCGGCTGTACCTGGAGAGCGCCTGGGAGTCGCTGGAGGACGGCGGCTACGACCCCGACCGGCTCACGGCCGAGATCGGCATGTACGGCGCCAACAACCCGCAGACCGCCGCGCTCTACAGCTCCCCGCCGGACCGGGTGTCGGTCGGCCCGGAGGCGATCGAGGCCAGCCTGGCGTGGTCGCCGGACACCATGACCTCCAACGCCCTCTACTACATGGGGCTCACCGGCGAGGCCATCACCGTCGCCGCCGTCTGCGCGGGCTTCCACTACGCGGTGCACCTGGCCTGCCAGTCGCTGCTGCTCGGCCAGAGCGACATGGCGATCGCCGGCGGCTCGATGGTCCGCCTGCCGCACCCCCGGGGCCACCTCTGGGAGGAGAACCGCATCCTGTCGAGGGACGGCCACTGCCGCCCGTTCGACGCCAACGGCACCGGCACCGCGCTGTCCAGCGGTGTCGTCACCATGCTGCTGAAGCCGCTGGGCCGGGCCGTCGCCGACCGCGACCACGTCTACGCCGTGGTCCGGGGCTCCGCCGTCAACAACAACGGCGTCAGCGCGATGGCATACGGCCTGGCCCAGCCCGAGCGGCTGAGCGCCTGCATCGCCGCCGCCATGGAGGTGGGCGGCGTCACCCCGGACACCGTGTCCATGTACGAGGCCAACGGCCTGGGCCTGCCGGTGACCGACGAGCTCGAAGTGCACGCCGCCACCATGGCGTTCGGCAAGCAGACCGCGACCACCTCGATCGGCGGGGTCAAGGGCAACGTGGGCCACGGCGGCGTGGTCTCCGGCGGCTTCGGCGCGGTCAAGGCCGCGCTGGCGCTGTACCACCGGACACTCCCCGCGACCATCAACCTGACCGAGGTCAACCAGGACCTCGACTTCCCCGCCACCCCCTTCGTCCCGCAGATCGAGGGCGCGGCCTGGGAGCCGGAGGCCGGCATCCGCCGCGCGGGCGTCACCTCCATCGGCGGTGGCGGCTACAACGCCCACCTGCTGCTGGAGGAGGCGCCGGCGCCCGCCCGGCGCGCCCCCGAGGCGGCGGGCAGGCCGAGGCTGGCCACCCTGTCCGCGATGGACGACGACGCGCTGGCCCGTCAGCGCGCCCGGCTCCGGGAGCGGCTGGAGGCCGACCCGGGCCTGCGCCTGGACGACGTCTGCTACACCCTCAACCTCGGCCGCAAGGTGATGGGCCGTCGGTGGGCGGCCGTGGTCCGCAGCCGCGAGGAACTGATCGCCGCGCTGTCCGACGAGGCCGGCGCCGCCTCCGCCACCTCGCCCGTCACCACCGCGTCGACCGCCGCCGCCCCGCGCGCGGACGCGGGCGCCTTCACCCGCAACGACCGCGGGATCCTGCCCGCCGGGCGGGACGCCGAGGCGCTCGCCTCCCTGGCCGCCGCCTGGGTGACCGGCCTACAGGTGGACTTCGAGGCGCTGCACCTCGGGGAGGACGGCCGCCGGGTGCCGCTGCCCACCTACCCGTTCCAGCCCCGCCGGTTCTGGCGTACGGACTGGTGAGCATGAGCACACCGCCGAACGCCCCGACCCTCACCACCGCGGCCCCCGGCACCCCGGCCACGGCCGGCCCGGCCGACCCGAGGACCGTGGACCCGGCCGACCCGGGCACCGTGGACCCGGCCGACCCGGGCACCGTGGACCCGGCCGACCCGGGCGCCGTGGACCTGGCCGACCCGGGCACCTTCGCCGGCCACGGCCCCGACCTCGACGGCTTCTGGCGCACCCTGCGGGACACCGCGCCGCTGCACTGGAACCCGCCGACGGCCGGCCGCCCCGGGTTCTGGGTGCTCTCCCGCCACGAGGACGTCATGGCCGTCTACCGGGACAACGTGAACTTCACCTCCCAGCGCGGAAACGTGCTCGTCACCCTCCTGGAGGGCGGCGACGCCGGGGCCGGCCGGATGCTCGCCGTCACCGACGGCCCCCGGCACCTGGAGCTGCGCAAGATCCTCCAGCGCGTGCTCTCGCCGCGGGTGCTCGACGAGGTCGCGCGGGCCGTCCGGCTCAACACCCGGCAGTGGATCCGCGAGGCGGTCGAGGTCGGCAGCTGCGACTTCGCGGAGCGGATCGCCGCCCGGATCCCGATGACCACGATCTCCAACCTGCTCGGCGTGCCCGAGCAGGACCGCGACTACCTGCTCTCCCTCACCAAGGCCGCGCTCTCCGCGGACCACGAGGACGTCGACGAGGTCGACTCCGAGATGGCCCGCAACGAGATCCTGATGTACTTCATGGACCTCGTCGAGGAGCGCCGCGAGTCGCCCGGCGAGGACGTGATCAGCATGCTGATCGGCAGCTCGATCGACGGGGTGCCGCTGTCCGACGAGGACGTGGTGCTCAACTGCTACAGCCTGATCATCGGCGGCGACGAGACCAGCCGGCTGACGATGATCGACTGCGTCCGCATGCTCGCGGCCCGGCCCGAGCAGTGGCGGCGGCTCAAGCGGGGCGAGGTCGCGATCGAGACCGCCGTGGACGAGGTGCTGCGCTGGGCGTCGCCCACCATGCACTTCGGGCGGAGCGTCGAACGGGAGACCGAACTGCACGGCGTACGGCTGCGGCCGGGCGAGATCGTCACGCTCTGGCACGCCTCCGCCAACCGCGACGAACGGGTCTTCGAACGCCCCGGGGACTTCGACCTCGGCCGCACCCCCAACAAGCACCTGGCCTTCGGCTACGGCCCGCACTTCTGCGTGGGCTCGTACCTGGCCAAGGTGGAGATCGCCGAACTGCTCCAGGCCCTGCGGGACTTCACCCTCGGGTTCGAGCAGACCGCCGAGCCGCTGCCGATCCGGTCCAACTTCCTGACCGGGTTCTCCACCATGCCGGTGCGCTTCACACCTGATCACTCCGGACCGGAGAAGTGCGGATGAACATCTACCTGTCGGGCCAAGGGGCGTTCGCGGTACAGGTCGCGGAGGCCCTCCTGGACCAGGGGCACAAGATCGTCGGCGCGGCCGCACCCCGGCTGCGCAAGGGCAAGTCCGACGAGGGCGACGCGATGTCCTGGGACCGGCTGCGCGCCTGGGCGTTCCCCCGGGACATCCCCTGGACGGACTCGGCCGAACTGCGCGCCCAGCACGTCCCGGACGGCGTCGACGTCATCATCGCCGCCCACTCGCACGCCTTCCTCGGCCGCCGCACCCGCGCCCGGGCCGGCGTCGCGACCATCGGCTACCACCCCAGCCTGCTGCCGCTGCACCGCGGCCGGGACGCCATCCGGTGGACCATCCGCGACGGCGACAAGGTGACGGGCGGCAGCGTCTACCACCTCACCGAGCGCACCGACGGCGGCCCCATCGCCGCCCAGGAGCACCTGTTCGTGCCCCCGGGCTCGACCGCCCAGAGCCTGTGGCGCGACCACCTGGCCCCGCTCGGCGTGCGACTGCTGCTGAAGGTGGTCGCCGACCTCGCCGCCGACCGGCGCATCGAGGTGCCCCAGGACGAGAAACTGGCGACCTGGGAGCCCGCGATGGACACCCAGCCGCTGTTCAAGCCCGAGCTGATCGCCCTCCCCGGCACCGTGCCGGTCGACGGCAGCGCACGGGCGCTCCACGAGCGGTGAGGGGCGGGCAGCGGGGCGGTTGAATTGCCGCGAGCAACTCGTGGGTGCCTCCGGGGAATTCGGCTCCCGGGGGCACCTTCGCGGTTTACCGGGGCCCGAGTTGGTCCCTCCGGAATGCATTCTCCGGACAACTTCGGCATGAATCGGCGAGGTTATTCGACCTGACGGCCGGCCAGCCGAGGCGACCTCTCCCCACCCTGCGACGCAAACACGACCTTCCGGACATGGGGAACCGCTCGCCCCTCCCACGCGTCACGCACCCGGAACCCGGGGCCGGAACGCCTTCGACCGGGGCCACCGTTCGAACATCGCCGCCAAACACCGAGTGACCAGCGGTGATGACGCCGAGGATGCCCGATGGCCCGAGGGGCCGAGTGGCGAGCCGACGCCATGCGTCACCGTTCACCACCGCCGGAGCGGTCCCGGACCAGGTCCACACCCGACCCCCCTCCCGTGATGTGCGTCACCTCGACTCGGCCGGTTCATCCGATTTCACCCGAGCTGTCCCAGCCCGGCGCGCCGACACCAGGGGGGCTTTTCTCATGCATTTCTGATGAGCCGTTGACACGACTTTCAGGTTTCCATAAGGATCCGCTCGAACTTCGCCCACATATCGGAAGTCGGAGCTTACGCACAGTGAGAACAGCAGCAAGACGGTCGGGCAGCCTGCTCGCCGCGGCACTCGCCGCGGTCGCGCTGGCCGCGACCGCGGTGGTGCCGGCCGCCGCCGCCGGCGGGGGGACACCTCCGCCCGGTACGACGAGCACCCAGGACACCCAGGACACCGCCGAGACCCTGGCCGTCCACGAGGCCGCCCGCACCGGCAAGCCGGTCGAGGTCCTCGCCAAGCGCAGCGAGACCAGCGACACCGTCGCCCAGCCCGACGGCAAGCTGAAGACCACCACCTACGTCCAGCCCAAGCGGGTGCGCAAGAACGGCGCCTGGGTGGAGCTCGACCCGACGCTGCAGTCCCTGCCCGGCGGCGCGATCGCCCCCAAGGGCTCCACCGCCGACCTGCGGTTCTCCGGCGGCGGCAGCGCGCCCCTGGTCACGATGGCCCGGGCCGGCAAGGAGCTGAAGCTCAGCTGGCCCAAGCCGCTGCCCAAGCCGACCGTCAACGGCGCCACCGCCGAGTACGCGTCGATCCTGCCGGACGTGGACCTGCGGCTGTCCGCCACCAAGACCGGGTTCACCCAGGTCATCGTCGTGCACACGGCCGAGGCCGCCAAGAACCCCGAGCTCGACCAGCTCCGACTCGGACTCCAGGGCCACGGCCTGACGTTCAGTCAGGAATCGGACGGCACCCTCAAGGCGAAGGACCCCTCCGGCGGCGGCACCGTCTTCGAGGCACCCGTCCCCGTCATGTGGGACTCCTCCAAGCCCGCCACCGTCACACCCGACGCCCCGGCCGCTCCGACGAACGCCCCGGCCGTTGCCGCGCCGAAGGCCTTCAAGGCCGCCCCGCAGGCGGCTCCGCAGGCCGGGGCCGCGGCCCCCGCGCAGAACGCGCCCGCCGCCGGCCAGAACGACCCGGCTGTCGCCGGCTACGGCGATCTGCCCGGCGAGGGCGCCAAGATGACCCGTCTGAAGGTCGACCTGCCCAAGGACGGCCTGGTGCTGTCCCCCGACCAGGGCATGCTGGACGCCCCGGACACCGTCTACCCGGTGATGATCGACCCGGCGTGGAACACCCCGCACGCCGGCGACTGGGCGGGCGTCTCCCGCACCTACCCGAACCAGGCGTACTGGCACTTCACCTACAACAGCACCTACGTCCACGACTGGGGCGTCGGCTACTGCGGCGACACCTCGCGCTGCGCGCCGACCGACGTCAAGCGGGCCTTCTTCCAGATGCCCAACCCCTTCGTCGGCAAGCAGGTCCTCTCCGCCACCTTCGGCACCTACGAGAGCTGGTCGTACTCCTGCGACGCCCGCCCCGTCGAGCTCTGGAGCACGGGCTACATCTCCCCCGGCCTGAACTGGAACGCCCAGAACGCCTCCGGCTTCTGGAGCCGCTACCTGCAGACCATCAACACCGCCAAGGGCTGGAGCGGCAACTGCCCCGGCGGCTGGCTGGAGTACGGCGAGACCGGCGCGGTCAGGAACCTCGTCCAGGACGCCGCCAACTGGGGCTGGCCCACCATCACCTTCGGGCTGAAGGCGCAGAACGAGGGCGACACCCTCGCCTGGAAGCGCTTCACCGACGACGCCTACCTCTCGGTGTACTACAACCTGCGGCCCAACCAGATCCCGATGTCCGACATGACGATGTCGCCCGGCTCGGTCTGCCAGTACCCGGGCATCAAGATCAACAAGATGCCGCAGGTCACCACCCGGGCCACCGACCCGGACGGCGAGGCCATCGGCGTGCAGTTCGCGGTCGGCTGGGACGACGGCACGGGCCTGCGCCGGCGCTGGTGGTCCACCGGCTCCGAGGACGCCGCACCCGCGGGCAACACCTTCAAGGCCTCCGGCTCGATCTTCTCCTGGCCGCTGCCCACCAACCTGCCGCAGAACCTCCAGCTCGACTGGGAGGCCCGCGCCTGGGACGGCGCCCAGTGGGGCCCGTGGTCCTCCGACGGTGACCCGACCGGCTGCTACTTCATCGTCGACACCTCCGCCCCGGACGGCCCGGCGATCACCTCGGACGCCTACCCCGGCTCCAAGGACGCCACCGCGGCGCTCCCGTGGACAGACGGCGTCGGCCGGAACGGCAACTTCACCCTGAAGTCGGCCGCCACCGACGTGGTCAAGTACCAGTGGGGCCTTGACACCTCGCCGTCCGCCGCCAACGAGGTCGCCACCAGCGGCGGCGCCGGACAGACGATCCGCATCCAGCCGCAGACCGCCGGCGTGCACTTCGTCTCCGCCCGGGCCGTCGACGGCGCGGGCAACGCCTCGCAGCCCGAGACGTACTACTTCAACGTGCTCTCCGGCCAGACCCAGCGCACCGGCTGGTCGATGGACGACCCGAGCGGCACCAGCGTCGCCGGCACCGGCGGCAGCATCGAGGCCACCCTCGGCTCCGGCGCCACCCCGGGGGCCCCCGGCCACCTCAAGGAGGCTCTCGCCCTCGACGGCACCCCCAACGGCTACGCCGAGACCCAGGGCACGGCGCTGAACACCACCCGCGGCTTCGCCGTCTCCGCCTGGGTCAACCTCACCGACAACACCCGCAACCGGGTCGCGGTCAGTGAGAACGGCAGCTCCGCGGCCCGCTTCGCCCTCGGCCTGTTCGGCGGCAAGTGGACCATGTGGACCTCCAGCCAGGACAACCCCACCAACTACGCCCTCGAAGCGGCGAGTTCCGACGCCCCCGTGGTGCTCGGCCAGTGGACCCACCTGGTCGGCGCCTACGACCCGGCCACGAAGACCAGCACCCTCTACGTCAACGGCGTGCCCGGCACCCCGGTGACCGTCGCCGCCAACTGGGACGTCCACGGCGCACTGGAGTTCGGCCGCTCCAAGTACTTCGGCAACTGGACCGACCCGTGGAAGGGCTCGGTCGACGAGGTCCGGCTCTGGGACCGCCCCCTGAGCAAGGCCGAGGCCGCCGACGTCGCCGCCGACAAGCAGCTCGCCACCGGCCTGCCCGCCAGGTCCGTCTGGCACCTGGACGGCAGCGACGCCAAGCCGGTCGGCACCGCCGAGACGGACAACCTGACCGCCTACAACGGCGTCGCCCTCGGCAAGCCGGGCATCGCCGACAAGGCGATCCACCTGGACGGCACCGACGACTACCTGCGCGGCACCCGTCCGCAGGTCGACGGCAGCCGGGACTTCTCGGTCTCCGCGTGGGTGAAGCTGCCCGCACCGACGCCGGGCGACACCACCCCGAAGATGGCGGTCACCCAGATCGGCCAGCACAACAACGAGTTCTCGCTGTACTACTCGCCCTACTGGGGCCGCTGGATCTTCGGCCGGTACAAGGAGGACAGCTCCGCCGACACCCTGGTGCGCACCTGGCAGGACGCCTGCACCGCGGGCAGCCAGATCAACGGCGTGCCCTGCTTCACCGGCACCACCGGTGAGTGGACCCACCTGCTGGGCGTCTCCGACACCGCCGCGAAGAAGCTGCGCTTCTACATCAACGGCTTCCTCGTCGGCCAGTCCGACTACACCCAGAACGCGCCGTGGGCCAACCCCGGCCCCATCCAGATCGGCGCCGTCAACCGCGAGGGCGTCAACGGCGAGTTCTTCGGCGGCGACATCGACGACGTGCGCCTCTACGACCGCGTCGTCACCGGCCCCGAGGCCGGCGCGATGGTCCAGCAGCGCCCGCAGCTGGCCGGCCGCTGGAAGCTCAACGCGGCCACCGGCACCCCCGCCGTCACCCCCGACGAGGGCCCGGCCAAGGCCGGCGCCCAGCTCGGCGGCGGCGCCTCGATCAAGACCGACGGCGGCCTGTTCCCGACCACCGGCACCCTCCAGCTGGACGGCTCCACCGGCTACGCCGCCACCGGCTCCGTCCCGCTGCACACCGGACAGAGCTTCACCCTGGCCGGCTGGGCGAACACGGCGGGCGTCCCGACCCGGAAGATGACGGCGCTCTCGGTGGCCGGCGCCAACAACAGCGCCGTCACGGTGCGCTGGGTGCCCCTGGGCAACGACAGCAACGGACAGCCGTACGGCCAGTGGGAAGCCGAGGTCAGCGACACCGACGCCAACACCGGCGGCAAGCGCACCAGGACGGCGCACACCTCGGCCGTCTCCGTCATGGAGAACTGGACGCACCTGGCGGTCAGCTACGACGCCTTCGCGGACCGGCTCGCCCTGTACGTCAACGGCCAGGTCGAGAACCAGGGTTGCGCGGACGGATCGACCGGCTGCACCCCGCACATCTCCTGGACCGGCGCCCCCCAGCCCTTCGAGGCGGGCGGCGGCCTCCAGTTCGGCCGGAACAAGGATTCCGGCGCCTGGGGCGAGTACTTCTCCGGTGAGCTGGACGACGTCTGGCTCTACCAGGGCGTACTGAGCCCCGCGCAGATCACCAAGCTCGCCGACTACAACGCCGAGCTGGGCACCTCCACCGGGGTCTGATCCCCCTTCTCTCCGCGGGCCGGGCGGCTTTCTGCCGCCCGGCCCGCGGTCTGCCCCATCCCATTCCCTTTCGAGGAGTTGTTCCCCCCATGAGCAGGAAGAGGTCGGTGCTTCGGCTGCCGGCCCGGTCCAGGCTGTCCGCGGTCATCGCGGGCACGCTGGTCGGGTCACTGCTGCCGACACTGCCGCTGGCCACCGTCGCGGCGGCCGCCGAACCGTACACCAAGCCCTCGGCGGTCTCACCCGAGAAGCCCGTCAAGGGCTCCGACGCCAAGGTCAAGGACCGCAAGCCCGACACCACCGTCAGCAGGACCGACGGCAAGCACGGCGCCCTGCCCGGCGCTGGCAGCGCCACCCTCGACGTCCCCGCCGAGAAGGGCAAGGCCGTCAAGGCCGGCAAACTGCCCGTCGCCCTCTCCTCCGCCGGCTCGGCGGGCAAGGCCAAGGTCGAGCTGCTCGGCCAGGACGCCGCCGCCAAGGCCGGCGTCAACGGCCTGCTGCTGACCGTCACCGGCGCCGACGAGAACGCCGGCCTGGCCGTCGACTACTCGTCCTTCGCCCAGGCCGCCGGCTCCGGCTTCGGCTCCCGCCTCAAGCTGGTCCGCCTGCCGGAGTGCGCGCTCACCACCCCGGACCTGCCCGAATGCCGGGTGCAGACCCCGCTGCCCGGCGGCAACGACGTCGCCAAGCAGACCGTCGCCGCGGACACCCTGACCACCGCCCCGGCCGGCTCCATGCGCCTGTCCTCCGCCCCCGGCGCCATGGTGCTGGCGGCCACGGCCGGCACGGCCGGGCCGAGCGGCGACTACAAGGCGACCCCGCTGTCCAGCGCGTCCACCTGGTCGACGGCGCTGAACAGCGGCGCGTTCGCCTGGTCGTACGACATGCCGCTGACGGCGATGCCCGGCGGGCTGACCCCGAAGGTCGCGCTGTCGTACAACTCCGGTGCGATCGACGGCCGGACGGCCAACAGCAACAACCAGGGCTCCTGGGTCGGCGACGGCTTCGACCTGTCTCCCGGCTTCGTCGAGCGCAGCTACAAGGCCTGCGCCGACGACGGCGCGCCCAAGACCGGGAAGTCCAGCCCCGGCGACCTGTGCTGGGGCACGGACAACGCGACGATCAGCTTCGCCGGGCACTCCGGTGAGCTGATCCCGGTCTCCGGCGACGAGTGGCGCATCAAGCACGACGACGCGACGAGGATCGTGCGCGTCCGCGACACCGCCCGGGGCAACGGCGACAACGACGGCGAGTACTTCCGCGCCACCACGCCCGACGGCACCACCTACTACTTCGGCTACAACCGCCTGCCCAACTGGAGCGCCGGCAAGCCGGAGACCAAGTCCGTCTACACGGTTCCGGTCTACGGCAACAACGCCGGAGAGCCGTGCAACGGCGCCGACTTCGCGTCCTCCTGGTGCCAGCAGGGCTGGCGCTGGAACCTCGACCTGGTGGTCGACGCCCACGGCAACGACATCACCTACTGGTACACGCCCGAGACCAACAACTACGGCCGCAACCTCAAGGCCACCGACCGCACGTCGTACGTGCGCGGCGGGCGCCTGGACCACATCGAGTACGGCCAGCAGCAGCGCGACCTCTACTCCGCCACCGTCAAGCCGATGGGCCGGGTCGAGTTCGGCACCGCCGAACGCTGCCTGGAGGGCAACGCCGCACTCTGCGACCCGGCGAAGATCGACGCCAACCGCCAGTACTGGTACGACACCCCGTGGGACCAGAACTGCAAGGACGGCACCGACTGCACCGGCCAGTACTCCCCCACCTACTTCACCCGCACCCGCCTCACCCAGGTCGTCGCAAAGACCCTCCAGGCCGACGGTAGTTACGCCGCCATCGACACCTGGGACCTGACCCACAAGTGGGGCACCGCCGACTTCGACTACCAGCTCCTGCTGGACTCGATCAAGCACACCGGCTCCTCCGCCACCCCGTCCGTCTCGCTGCCGAAGACGACCCTCGCCTACAAGCAGTTGGCGAACCGGCTCGACAAGGTCGGCGACGGCCGCATGCCGTTCATCAAGCAGCGGCTCGGCACCGTCACCGACGAGTTCGGCGGGCAGCTGGACGTCAACTACTCGGCGCCGGCCTGCGACTGGAACGCGCTGCCGACCCCGCAGTCCAACACCACCCGCTGCTTCCCGCAGATGTACCAGCCCTCCGAGGAGAGCCCGGTCACCACGGAGTGGTTCAACAAGTACGTCGTCGACTCGGTCATCGCCACCGACCGCACCGGCGGCGCCCCCGACATGGTCACCCACTACACCTACCTCGGCGACGCCGCCTGGCACTTCGACGACGAGGACGGCCTGACCAAGGACAAGCTCAAGACCTGGTCCCAGTGGCGCGGCTACGCCCGCACCCGGGTGGAGACCGGCGGCGTCGCCGCCATGTCCACCCAGGCCGACCACTACTACCTGCGCGGCATGGACGGCGACCGCTCCGACCCCGCCGACAAGACCAAGAAGCGCTCCGTCACCGTCGACGACGGCCAGGGCACCGTCCTGACCGACGACAACGCCTGGGCCGGCTACGAGTACCGCACCGAGGAGTACGACAAGCCCGGCGGCGCGGTCCTGGAGAAGACCGTCAACACCCCCTGGAAGCAGGAGACCGCCAAGCGCGTCCGCGACTGGGGCACCACCACCGCCAACATCACCGCCACCGCCGTCGCCCGCGAGTTCACCTCGCTCGACAAGGGCGCCGGCAACGCCTGGCGGGAGACCCGCACCAACACCACCCGTGACGGCTACGGCCGCTCCACGCTGGTGGAGGACCTGGGCGACACGGCGGTCACGGGCGACGAGAAGTGCACCCGCACCAGCTACGCCGACAACACCACGGCCTGGCTGCTGTCCAGCATCATGCGGGTCGAGACCGTGGCCGCCGGCTGCGGAACCGACGTCGACCGGCAGACCCGGGCCGACGGCACCTCCGCCGTCCTGTCCGACAAGCGGGTGCGCTACGACGGTCAGGCGTACGGTGCCGCCCCCACCAAGGGTGACGTCACGCTCGCCCAGACGATCAAGTCGCAGACCGGCAACAGCGCGACCTACCTGGACAACGCGTTCACGTACGACGTCTACGGGCGCACCCTGACCTCCACCACCCTGGCCTCCACCACCGTGGTCGACACCACCGGCGCCACCGGGCCGGTCACGTCGGCCTCGCCCGAGGCCCGAACCACCAGCACGGCCTACACCCCGGCCACCGGCCGGCCCACCAAGTCCGTGGTCACCGCCCCGCCCGCCAAGGTCGGGGACGCCACCACCGCCCAGGTCGCCACCACCGAGTACGAGCCGCTGCGCGGTCTGACGGCGGACACCATCGACGCCAACACCCGCCGCACCGACATCCAGTACGACGCGCTCGGCCGCACCCTCAAGGTCTGGCAGCCCAACCGCTCGAAGGGCACCGGGCAGACCCCCAACCACGAGTTCGAGTACGCCGTCACGGACGGCAAGATCATCGCGATCTCCGCCAAGACGCTGAACAGCGACGGGACCCAGCAGACCGGGTACACGCTCTACGACGGCTTCGCCCGCGTGCGGCAGACCCAGGACCCCGCGGACAACGGCGGCCGCGTCCTGACCGACACCTTCTACGACGACCGCGGCCAGCCCGCCCTCGCCTACGCCCCCTACTACGCCACCGGCGCGCCCTCGACGACGCTGCGCAACGTCGACGACACCACCGGGGTGGAGAGCCAGACCGTCACCGGCTACGACGGCCTCGGGCGGGTCGTCAGCAGCACGGCCCTCGCGGGCAACGGTGTCGGCACCCCGCTCTCCAGCACGCTCACCGAGTACGGCGGCGACCGGATCACCATCACCCCGCCCACCGGCGGCACCCCGACCACCGCGATCACCGACGCGGCCGGCCGCACCACCGAGCTGCGCCAGTACAAGTCGGCGACCCCGACCGGCGCCTACGACACGACCAGCTACGGCTACGACCCCGCGGGCAACCTCACCAGACTGACCGACCCGTCCGGAACGGCCTGGACCTGGCTCTACGACCAGCTCGGCCGGCAGACCAAGGCCGTCGACCCGGACAGCGGCACCACCGTCAAGACGTACGGCAGCCGCGGCGAGCTGACCAGCACCACCGACGGCCGCGGCAAGACCATCGCCAGCGTCTACGACAACCTCGGCCGCCTCACCGAGACCCACGAGGGCTCGGCCACCGGTCCGCTGCTGACCTCCCAGGCCTGGGACCCGGCCGGCAACAAGGGCGTGCTGTCCTCCAGCACCCGCTACAGCACCGTCGGCGGCACCACCTACCAGTACAAGACCGCCTACTCGCTCTTCGACGCCCTCGGCCGGTCCACCCGGACCACCACCACCATCCCGTCCGTCCCCGGTCAGGAGGCCCTCGCCGGCAGCTACGTCAGCGGGAGCATCTACCGCCTCGACGGCCTGCCGCAGAGCCTGACCTACCCGGCCGCCGGCAACCTGCCCGCGGAGTCCGTCGCGTTCACCTACGACGCGCTGCGCCGGCAGACCGGCGTCGAAGGCATCGGCAAGTACCTCACCAACCAGACCTTCAGTCTCACCGGCAAGCCGCTGCAGTCCACGCTCAGCAACGGCACCACCGGCAAGGAGCTGTACGTCACCAACGCCTACGAGTGGGGCACCCAGCGCCTCGTCTCCAGCCGCACCGACCAGTACGGCATCACCGGGGCCGTTCGTGCCGCCGCCTACACCTACGACCAGGCCGGCAACGTCACCTCCGTCACCGACACCTCGCGCTCCGGCACCGACCGGCAGTGCTTCCGCTACGACTACCTGGCCCGCCTCACCGAGGCGTTCACGCCCAACACCGGCAGCTGCACGGCTCCCAGCGGCACCCAGCTCGGCGGCCCGGCCCCGTACTGGACCAGCTGGACCTACAACACCAACGGAACCCGGGCCACCGAGACCCGGCACGACACCACCGGCAACACCGCCCAGGACGCCACCACCACCTACACCTACCCCGCCCCCACCGCCGCCCGCCCGCACTCGCTGACCGGCACCAGCACCGTCACCGGCGCCAACGGCACGCCCGTACCGGAGAGCTACGACTACGACAGCGCGGGCAACACCTCGGGCCGGCACCTCAAGCCGGCCGGCAACCAGACCAGTGACCAGGCCCTGACCTGGGACGTGGAGGGCCGGCTCAGCCAGGTCGTCGACACCGTCAAGACCACGGCCGCCTCCACCACGACCGCCACCCGGAGCACCGACTACCTCTACGACGCCGGCGGCAACCGCCTGCTCGGCCACACCCTCGACACCGCCAACCCCGCCGCCGAGAACTGGACCCTGTACCTCGGCGGCACCGAGCTCAACCTCGTCAAGGGCGCGGCGAAGCCCACCGCCACCCGCTACTACGCGCTGGGCGGCGCCACGGCGGTCCGCACCGACGACAACCGGGTGACCTTCCAGGTCGCCGACCACCACGGCACCGCCGAGGTCGGCGTCGACGCCACCACCGGCGCCGTCGCCCAGCGCCGCACCAACCCCTTCGGCGGCATCCGCGGCACCGCGCCGTCCACCTGGGCCGGCACCCGGGGCTTCCTCGGCGGCACCAGCGACACCACCGGGCTCACCCACCTCGGCGCCCGCGAGTACGACCCGGCCACCGGACGGTTCATCAGCGTCGACCCGGTGATCACCACGACGGACCCGCAGTCGCTGGCGGCGTACACCTACGGCGACAACAACCCGCTGACCCTCAGCGACCCGACCGGGCGCAACATCCTCGAGGAGCTGTTCAACTCCATCACGGCGCTCCTGAGGGACATCAGGGCCACCAAGAAGGAACTCGGGATCAAGCACCCGATGGACCGGACGACCAGACACGACGACGCTCAGCGCGTCGCCGCCGGAGAGATCAAGAACCAGGCCTCGAAGATGGGGGCGAACAAGTTCGAGGTCCGGCAGAACGTCAAGGTCGCCGGGGCCAGCAAGAAGTGCCTGTACGACCCCTCGCTGACGAGCTGCAACGACGGCAACGCCGACATCGTCGGCTACGACCCCAAGAGCGACGTCTACTACGTGTGGGAGGTCAAGTCCGCCGGCGAGGCGTCCAAGGCCGTTCCGGAGGCCGAGTGGTACGTGAAGAAGATGCAGGCGGAGGGCAAGAAGGCGGTCCTCGGGTGGACCATCGGCGGTCCGTACGACGTGCCCAACGGCGACAAGGTCGTCGGCCCGGCCGAGGGCTCGGTGATCTACGGGAAGGAGGACAACAAGAAGATGCAGAAGCACCTTCCCGCTGGCGGCACATCGCAGCAGTCGCAGGCCGCACGGGTTCCCACCGCCAACCCCGGGCCGGCGCCCGGCAAGTACCCGGGCACCGCGTACCAGCCCGGCCTGGGAACCACCCCGCTGGCCGACACCGGCATCAGCCTCGCACCGGTGCTGATCCCGGCCGGGATCCTCGTCATCGCGGGAGTCGTGGTCGCCGCCCCGGCGGAGGCCGCGGCCGCGGCGGGAACGGCGACGACGGTGGCCGTCACGCAAGCGATGTTCGACCTGGCAGCATGACGATTCCCCGACGGAAAGACAACGGATGATGTCCCTCGAAGCATGGACCCGCCAGTACGTGGCACCGGTGGCAAAGGCCGCCGGTCTGAGCCGCAAGGGCCTGGTGTACCGCCTGGTCGGGGAGAACGGCGACCACGCGCTCCTGGAGTTCCAGCCCCAGCGCCTCAGCACGCCGATGGAGGTCTTCACGGTCAAGGTGTTCGTCGTGCCGGCCGCTTCCTGGGCGTGGAGCTACCGCGCGAACTGGGAATCCGCCAGGAAGAAGGCCCCGACCTCGTCGGCCGCGCTCGTGGAGTGGACCGTGGCGGCACCCGAACACCTCGCCTACGAACCCGACAACGTCAGCCCGCTCGACGCGGACTGGGCGTACGGCGGGCGGATCGACCCCGATGCCGCCGGCCGGGCCATGGCGGAGGTCCTTCGGGAGCACACCCTCCCGACCATGCGGCGGCTGCTCGACCGTGACGAACTGTGGACGGAGATCTGCCGGCCCAGCTTCGAGTTCCACCGCGGTCGGCCGCCCGGCTGGGCCCGGATGATCCTCCGGGTCGACGAGGCCGCACCGGCCGAAGTCGACGAGCTGGTCGGCCAGGTCGAGACGGACTATCCGGTCGTCGACGAGTTCGTCACCTGGGCCCGGGCCCGGGCCGCCGAACACAACGGATGACCGACGAGCGCCCGGCCGGGCTTCCGGCCGGGCGCTCGCTCCGTCTCCGGCCGCCCGGCCGCACCCGCGTGGAAAACCGCTTGGAGGAACGCCGGCCGGGCCACGATCCTGGTCGGCGTGTCAGAACCGAAGCAGCAGATCCGCGCCCTCCACACCGACTCCACCGTGACCGTCTACCAGGCGTACCGGCCGGAGATCGGCCTGCCCGCCGCGCGGGACGGCCGCTT
The DNA here is from genome assembly GCF_040636595.1 of Kitasatospora sp. NPDC036755. Lineage (NCBI taxonomy): Bacteria > Bacillati > Actinomycetota > Actinomycetes > Kitasatosporales > Streptomycetaceae > Kitasatospora > Kitasatospora sp. NPDC036755. The sequence continues at coordinate 18,910 of NZ_JBEZUT010000010.1, read as the reverse complement.
CCCGGCGGCCTGGAAGCGGGACCGGATGACGTGGATCAAGCCGTCGTTCCTCTGGATGATGTACCGCTGCGGGTGGGCGACGAAGGAAGGCCAGGAGACCGTCCTGGCGGTCGAGATCACCCGCGACGGCTTCGAGTGGGCGCTGGAGAACAGCTGCCTGTCCCACTACGTGCCCGGACTGCACCCCGACCGGGCCGCGTGGCAGCGCGACTTGAGGCGCTCCCCGGCCCGCGTGCAGTGGGACCCCGAACGCGGGCTGCACCTCCAGCCGCTGCCCCACCGGTCGCTGCAACTCGGGCTGGCAGGGGAGGCCGCCGAGCGCTACGCCGAGGAGTGGATCGTCTCGGTGGAGGACGTCACCCCGCTCGCGCACGCCGTCCACGCCCACGTGCGGGCCGGGGAGTCGGAGGCCGCCCGGCAGCTCCTCCCCGCCGAACGCCCCTACCCGGCGGGCGACGCGCTGCTGGCCCACCTGGTCGGCTGAACGGGGCCCGCCGCCGTACGGGCGAGGTCAGATCGGCAGGTTCCAGCCCGGCCCGTCCTCGCTGCCGATCCACACCCGCTGCCCGGTCGCCGAGACAGTGAGGCCGAACCCCTCCTGGTGCGGTTCGCCGGCCCGCTGCCAGGCTTCGACCGCGTCCTCGACCTGATCCCAGAGCCGGAGCGGACCGCGCTGGACGACGGTCCACCCCCCGGCGGGGTGGGGCGCGGTGCGGGCCTGCGAGCCGGTGGCCACGTCCGAGAGGATCTGGTGGCCGCCGACCCCCATCCGTTCGGCCGAGGGCGCCGCGAGCTGGGCGACCCAACTGCCCGTCCAGGTGGCGATGATCTCGGGGTCGATCCGGGTCGGGCGCTCCTCCCCCGGAAGCAGGGAGATACTCTGGCGCGGCGGCCGGTCGTGCGGGCGGGCGATCATGAAGCTGGTGCAGCCGGGCAGGAACCGCCCCGTCCCCTCGCCGGGAGCCGTCACGACCAGCCGTACGAGTCCGAAGCCGAAGCCCCATCCGGAGAGGGTGACGAGAATCGCGCCGCCCGGCTTCACCTGGTGCAGCCAGCCGGGCGGCAGGTACCGGACGGCGCAGGTGGCGATCAGCCGGTCGTACTCGCCCCCGTCCGGGTCGCCGAGCAGACCGTCCCCGACGATCAGCCGGGGCGCGAACCCGGCCGCCCGGATCGCGGCGGCGGCGCACTCGGCCACCAGCGGGTCGTACTCAATGCTGGTGAGGTTCCCGTCCCCGAGGCGGTGCGCGCCCAGCGCCGTCGAGTAGCCGGTGCCCGTGCCGACCTCCAGCACCCGGTGACCGGCCTCGACACCGAGCTGCTGCCACATGGACAGCACCAGGGACGGAAGGGTGGAGGACGATGACGGGGTCCCGGTCACGGCGCCCTCGGTCACGTCCTCGGGCCGGACGTGACCGTCGAGTTGGGTGATCAGCGTCTCGTCCGCGTAGACCTGCTCCAGCCATCGGGGGTCGGTCCGGTGCACGGGCCGGTAGGCGGTCGGGTCACTGCCCGGGACGGGCGCGAAGAACGACCCGCCGAACAGCTCCCGGGGCACCGCCAGCGCGGCGGCCCGCCACGCCGGATCACCGATCGCGTCGTCGCCGGCGAACCCGTCCACCATGGCGGCGCGCAGCTCGGCCGGTGTGCTCATGCGTTGGGGCCCTTCTCCAGTCGGTCGGCGATCGCCCACGCGATCGCCGACGTGGTCTCGACGCCCTGCCAGGCCCACTGCCCGTTGGGGTTGCACTCGAGGAAGTACCATTCACCGGCAGCGGTGACCGCGAAGTCGAACGCACCGTAGACCAAGTGGAGTTCGGCGAGGTAGGCGGCCACCGACTGGGCGACGGGCTCCGGGACCACGACCGGCGAGCAGCTCATCAGGTTCTGCCGTTCACGCCAGTCGAGATCGGGGCTGCTGATCCGGACGCCGAACAGCCGGTCCCCCACCGCGGTCACCCGGGCGTCGAACTTTCGTGTAGATCGGCACCGGGGTCCAGCCGGACGACCGGAACCCGGCGCTCGGACAGGAGGCGGAGCACCACGTCGGCCGTCACGTCGTGCGCGTTGGTCAGGACCAGGACGGCCCGGTGTCGATCAGTCGCCATCTCAGCCGGTGCCCTGGTCCTGGTCGTTCGCGGGCATGCTGTCCATGTCGGTCGGCGAATTCTGCCCGCCGCTCCGTCCGTCGCCGCCGCCCGTGTTCGTCGGCGTGCTGGTCTCCGTGCTGGTGCCGTGTGCCCCCATCTCGACCTTGCGGCCCTGCTCATCCACGAACACGGCGGTCTGCGTTTCGGGGTCGATCACGGCCGAGACGGCGGGGATCGGGGTGGTCTCGGGATACGGCCCCATCCGGGTCGTGCCCCACGGCGCGGTCGTCATCTGTGGTGTTCCTCCTCGTCCAGGGTTCGAGCAGCACCATGGACGGTAGGGAATCGCTGCGCCCGGCCTCAACGAACTTGCGGGTTCTTGCGTCGATTCACCCGAGAGAGTCAAGCGCCGCCGTAATCACGGCGCGGGCCGCGTCGCCGAAGACAGCGGAATCGGAGAGCTGTCCGAATGCCCTTCCGTAGTCCGACAGCTCACGCGGCTGCTTGACATTGATCTCGGCCGTCAGGGTCTCCACCACGATGTGCTGGCCGTCGAACATGTAGAACGCTTCCAAGGGCCAGACGGAACGCTGAGCAGTGAACGGGATGATCCCGAGCGTGACCGAGACGAGCGGCATCACGGCGAGCAAGTGTCGGAGCTGCCCACGCATCACTTCGGCATCGCCGATGCGATAGTGCAGCACCGACTCCTCCATCAGCACCACAAACCGGTGACCACCTTCGTACAGGAATCGACTGCGCGCCACCCGGGCGGCGACGGCCTCCTCCACATCGTCGGGCGTGCCTTGGAAGTGGGTGATGGCGCGCATCAAGGCCGTGGCGTAGGCCGGCGTCTGGAAGAATCCGGGCATGACGTTGGACACGTACACACGGCACAACCGGGCCCGCTCGTTCAGCGCGTAGACGTTCTCCTGGACCTTTCGCATCCCGCCACGCTGGAGCCGACGCCACTCCACGTACATCGACTCCACCATGCGCACGGTGGCGACGAGGTCCTGCACCTGCTCCTCGGCGCCGCAGGCGGCGCACCAGGCACGGATGTCCGCGTCGGACGGGGTCACCTTCGCAGAGAGGATGCGCGAGGTCTTCGCCGGGTGCCACCCGCACCGAGTGGACAGCTCCTGCCCCTTGAGTCCCGCGTCCAGCATCAGCTCGCGCAAACGTGCGGCAACGGCCTGCCTGGCGGCTTGGGCGCTGGACGACGGCGAAGAGGAGGACACGAGTTCGACTGTCCGGTCAGTGGTCGCGGAGATCAGACGGTGTACTTCGCGTGATCGATGCCACGCTCCCAGACGGCCTCGAAGGCCGAGACGCAGAGCTTCACCACTGTCGGGTCCTCGGACAACTCATACCTGGGGTCGGCCCATTCCCCGGCGCCCGTGAAGTGGTTGAACTCGACCAGCCGACCGTCGAATACCCAGAAGTCATTGCCAGGCAACGCGATGTCCGACGCCTGGCGACGCGGAAGCCAGCGGACATGTTCACCAGCTTCGATGTTCACCGCGGTCCCGGCATGCTCGAAGCGAATGTAGTCGGTCACCGGCTCCGAGACGATCCGGGCTCTACGCATGATCACGCCACGGCTGACAGCATCCCGAACGAGCGGCACCCACGCGGCCCAGCCCTCGGAATCGGGGTCGAGGTCGGGGTGGACTCCGGTCTGCTTGAACTCCGCGAAGTCCGCCGACTCATCACCCACGCCGTACCAATCACGCATCTCAAGATGTACGGCCGAGTGCCGAGCAGAGCTCAGCAGGTCAGAGAAGTCCGGAACGTTCTACGTCATCGAGCGCCTTCCTAATGATCGCCGCCATGCGAAGCGGGACGCGGACCACGTCCTCACCCTCAGGGATTCCGATCACGTGGCCCGGAGTCCACTCGGTCGTGGTGATCGCAGCCGGCAGTTCCTCGCCTGGCTTCCAGCCCTGGAACAGCAACTCCCGCTTCTCCTCGTCCACCCAGACTGTCGGCGAGCCGTTTCCCTGGGTCTCAGGGTCCATCCCGTGGAACCGTAGTGCCATCATGCCCTCCCGTGCCAAGTCGGGTTACGCACCTGGCGTTACCGCCCTGCAGAGACTCACAAACTCCACGGAGCCAAGCAGACGAGGTATCCGGCGAGTCCTCGAGACCGCCACCGTGCCCAGACCCGCACCTGCTCCGGTCAGTCCTGGATTGGGAACTCGCCGTCCCGGATCGCCGCGATGAACGAACCCCACGCGGCAGCCGGGAACACGAGCGCCGGACCGTGAGGGTCCTTGGAATCACGCACGGGGACGAGGCCCGAGAATCCGGGGGCCACCTCGACGCAGTCGCCGCCGTTGCCGCCGCTGTAGCTGCTCTTGCGCCACACCAGCTTCATGCCGGGAACTCGCCGTCCTTGATCCCGGCGATGAACGAACCCCACGCGGCAGCCGGGAACACGAGCGCCGGACCGTGAGGGTCCTTGGAATCACGCACGGGGACGAGGCCCGAGAATCCGGGGGCCACCTCGATGCAGTTGCCGCCGTTGCCGCCGCTGTAGCTGCTCTTGCGCCAAGCGGCCGCGCCGAGCCCGATCCTCGTCATCTCTGAACCCCTCCAGCGCATCTGCGATCAGCGCGAGCGAGTCGGCTACCGGCAGTGCCGCCCCATGGAGCAGATCATAGCTCCAGCGATGTCGCGCGACGATCTCCGGAGCATCGCTCGAATGCCCTCGATCGAGGCTCTCTGAATACACATAGGTCCGCCCGTCAGGCATGTCCAGCAGGACCATGGAGACGTCGACGCTGGCCTGCCGACACGCGAAGGGGGCGATCTGGATCATGATGTTGGGTAGCTCTGCAACCTCCAGCAGATGCTCCATTTGACGTCTCATCACGCTCGGTCCGCCATAGACCGTTCGAATGCAGCTCTCGTCCAGGATGGCTAGGAGGGGCGGACCGTCCGGCTCCAAAAATCGCTTCTGCCGCGCCAACCGAGCCTGCGTTCGCTGCTCGATGATCTCTGGCCTGCCAGCCGCATCGCTGACCGCGAACACGGCCTCCGCATACTCACGGCATTGCAGCAGTCCATTCACTACAGCAACTTGGAAGACCCTGGCGGCAAGGGCCTCAGCCTCCGCGTCGACATGGGTCTGAAACCAATCGGGGTGCTCGACCCCTGCCCTCCAGTCCACCCGATCCCAGAGCCGCTTCAGCGCCCCACCCGCGTCCAACAGCAGATCTGCCTGCACGACCATGTCCGGCGGCATGCGCCTCTGGCCGGACTCAAACCTTGTGATGTTCGGCCTGGTGCAGTGCAACAGCTTCGCCAGTTGCTCCTGCGTGTAGCCGGCCATCTCCCGGTAGAACCGCAGCTCTTCACCGAAGATCCGCGCCGAACTGGCCGTCACTTCGCTCTTCAGCCGCCGATGTGCCACGCCGAACCCCCTGACGTACCGCAGGTGCCTGGTACCAGATTTCGGCCATCACCGTACCTCCGCACCCTCGACCATTGAGACCGGAACGCAATCATCTGCATGCGCAGCGTGAATGCGCGCTCCTCTCGTACGCCCCTCCGCCCCCTTGAGGTGCTTCCCCATGCTCACGTCCCACCGTCCCCGTGCGTTCGTCGCCCGGCTCGATGCCCGTGTCGAATCCACGCCGCTGGCCCGGTACTTGCTCCGCGCCTACCTGGCCGCCCTCCCCTCTGGGGAGCGCTACCGCGACACCGCAGAGCTGCTGTTGGGCGAGCTCTTCGCCAATGCCGTGCAGCACTCCGACGGCCCTGACGACTGCCACATCGAGGTCCGCATCTCCCTCACCGGCTCCCGCCTGCGCCTTGAAGTCCACGACGCCGGCACCGGCCGCCCCACCCTCCGTACCGCCGCGCCGGACGACGAGTGCGGGCGCGGCCTGTTCCTCATCGACGAGCTCGCCGAGCGCTGGGGCCACTCCTCCCGCCCGGGCGGCATCGGCAAGTTCGTCTGGGTGCTCGTCGCCCCCACCCCCGCCCTCGTCACCCTTTGAAAGCCCGGCCCCATGAACCTCACCACCCTGGCCCGCCACACCCTCTCCCGGGGAGCCACCCCCGCCGCGACCTACGCCCTGATCGCCCGCCTCGGCCACCCGCCGCTGCCCGTCGCCCGGGCCGTCTGCCTCGCCCTGGACATCCCGCTCGCCGAGACCACCCGCCGCCTGGCTGACTGCTACGACGCACTCCTCGCCGACCCGCGCCCCGGCTCGGAGTGCGACACCGGTGAAGTCCTCGAAGCCCTGGGCGTCTTCGACGTCCCCAAGTCCCTCACCGACGCCGAACTCGCTATCGTCGACCTCTTCCTGACGGCCATGGACGCCATGGGCGGCATCCGCCCCGGCCACCGCCACGGCCTCCAGCGCTGGTTCACCACCGGCAACCTCACCACCGCCGGCGAACTCCTCACCACCACCCTCCCCTCCGACCGCCGCATCCGCCACGCCCTCACCCACTGCCGCACCCAAACCACCCGACACCAGAAGTCGACCCCGCCGACTTCCCATGCCTCGTAGCACCACCACGGGCCAGCCGGACAAGGGCAGGTGAGAACCGCCGAGCCCCGGCCCAGGTACTGGGGGGCCGGTCCCCGACCGCCCCGCACTGGAAGTCGACCACATCGACTTTTCGCGCCGCCGGGCAGTGGATGGGCGGACGCCGCGCCGGCAGCCCTGCCTCACGCGGCCAACCGCCAACCCCACCCACCCAGGGGGCGCCGAACTCGCCGTCGGTGCGGCGGCCTGGGCCGGGGGTGCTCTCGCGCGCCTCGGCGCAGCGGGACCGGCGCGGTCCGGGTTCGGGGTCGTGGCGCTGTGGGACTTCTCGCCGGGGCGGCAACTGCGGTGAGGCGTGGCCTGATGGCCTGGCACGTCAGGTGCGGCTGTCGCCGAGGTGCCGGGCCGCGAGCGCGGTGACCTGGGCGGCCAGGTCGGTCAGGGAGGGGTCGCGCAGTGCGGCGGCGTGCGCGAGTCGGGTCACGTCGTCCGCCCAGGCGCCGGTGGCCCGGTCATCGGCGCCGATCCGGGCGAATCCCCGGTCCAGCAGGCCACGGGCGTCGTCGTCCCGCTTCCGGGCCACCGCCTTGACCGCGCCGACGGCGTTGGCCAGGGCGCTGGCCGGCCGTGACCACTCGCCTTCACGGGCGCGCGCCGCCGGGTTCCCTTCGTCGTAGCGTGGGTCGCCCGCGATCGACGCGGTGCGGACGTCCAGATCGAGCCGCCAGAACAGCGGCAGCCCGACGAAGCGGACGAACAGCAGGCGTCGGCGGTCGGAGCGGTAGAAGTCCGGGTCGACGCGGACGCTTTCGACCGGCCGGACCTCTCCCAGGACTCCCACGACGCGAGCCAGGCAGTCCGGGAACCGCGCATCCGGTACGACCCACGCGATGTCGATGTCGCTGAAGGAGTCCGCCGTGCCGGATCCCATCGACCCGACCGGCTCCGTACGTGAGTCGGGGCAACATCTCGTCAGCGCGACGCACACCTCGGCGGCCAGGGCGGCACGATCGGTCTCTCCCACCATGACGCACACCGTAGTCCGCCGCCGGGTCACGGTCCTGGCGCCGCAAGGCGGTCGAGCCAGGTCTTCTCCTGCTCCGTGAGCGGTGGCGGTGGCACCGGCCGGTGTCGTCGTAGAGGGCGACGGGGTCGTCCGGATCGGGCCACGAACCGACGCAGCGGACGGTCTGCCGAGACCGGCCGGAGAGCTCCGTGGGCGAAGCCGGACGGGACGGGGCAAGCCCAGCCGGCGGGGGCGGTGAGACATGCGGTTCCCGCACGGGGCCGGTGGTGGCGGTCGGGGTGCCCGCGAGCCGCCCGGGGATGTGCGGAGTTCCTCGACGTCAGACGGGCGGCAGCAGATCGCTCTCGCTGATGGTGTACGTCAGCGGGGGGTAGCCGAAGTCCGTCTCCTTGTTCTCACGGCGCCGCAGCCGGTAGAACTCGTGGCTCTGTTCCTCGTCGGCCGGCGTCAGGCGCGCGCCCTGCGGGAGGCAGGGCTGTCCGTCGCGGAACCGCACGAGGGTCTTCGACGTACGGAAGGTCACGCCCAGCCATTCGTTGTCCGCGGCCCGGGCGGGCGCGTCCAGGACGATCTTGTGCCTGAGTCGCCGGTTCACGTCGACGGAGAACGCGACGATGCCGTGGTGGGCGAGCGGGATCTCGAACTTCTCGCCGCCGGATTCCTTCGGTTCGAAGACCAGTTTCCTCGGTGGGCCCGCGTCGGGGTGCCGGTAGCAGGAGAGGACGGCGATGAACGAGTCGTCGGCCAGGTCGAGGGCCTGGTCGGAGTGGCCGCCCATGGTGGTGTAGGCGTTCGTGTAGCGCTCGGCGAGGGCGTTGTTGAAGGCGACCGGGATCGCCGTACGCTCCTGGACCCGCTGCGCCAGCCGTTCGTGCACCGCCCGGAAGCGCTGCACCGGGTTTCCGTACCGGGTGGTGGTGCGGACGAGGGGCACACCGCCGGCCTCGTCGGTCCTGGTCAGTACGGCGCCCTGTCGGCCTTTTCCCACGTCCTCCCAGCGGGTCGACGCGGTGAGCTCCGCGAAGAGGTCCTCCTCGGCCGGCAGGGCGCACGAGAGGATGCCGTCCGGGATCCTAGATCCGAGGGGCAACGTAGTCTCCCGAGTTCATGCTGAAGAGGAGTTCGTCTCCGTAGTCGACGAGGGACGAGGTCCTGTTCTCCTCGGCGTACAGCCGGCGCAGCTCGTCCATGCCGGCCTGTGTGGGCGGCCCCAGTTCCACCGCGCCTCCGGCCGCCTGCTTGAGGTACGTACGGCCGTTGCTGTGCACGGCTTCGGCGTTGGAGCAGCGCACGACGTATCCCAGGCGGGTCGGAAGCAGTCCGGCGTCCAGCGCCGGGGGCCGGATCTCGTGCGTGTACAGGCGGTTGGTGGACAGCGGCATGAGGAACACCGAGCCGGGGTGGAGGGTCAGGGTGAACTGCGCGGGAAGCGCGCCCCCGTCGCGGGCTCCGGCCGGCTCCTTGAGGCGGAAGTGGAGTCGGGTCAGCCCGCTGACCCCCTTCACGCCGTGGTCGAAGGCGTCTTCGGCCAGGGGGCGCAGCTTGTCGAGCCCGTCGTAGAAGGTGCAGAAGGCCATGATGCCGTTGGTGGGCATGTCCTTGGTCTTGTCGGCGTGGGCCGAGATCCTGGCCTTGGACTGTTTGCGCTCCGCCGTGGCCGGTGTGTTGTGGTAGATCTGCGCGAGGACGTGGTTCAGCGGTGCCTGGTCGCGGAAGACGGCGGCGGCCTCGCGGTTCAGGGCCTCCACGATCCGGGTGTCGGTCGGGCGGAAGCCCTCGGTCGGTCCCGAGAGGTTCGTGGAGCACCGGAGCAGGCGGAAGTGCAGATCGTCACCGTCCCGGGTGACGGGCGTCAGGTAGATGCCGCTGCGGTGGGCCGATCCGGGCTTGGTGGACTCCGTCAGGGACTGGAACTCGTGCTCCGCGCGGATCCGTCCGAAGTGGTCGTCGCCGGGGGCGAAGAAGCGGCGGTAGTACACCCCGACGCCGTGGACGCGGAAGGGGACCCGGCCGAGGTCGACGGGCGTCCAGGGGGCGTCGGCGCCCTCGCGGAATCCCTGCGACAGTTCCCTGATGACGAACACCCGGGCAGCGGAGGACAGTTGGCGGCCGCTGATCCCGGAGAGGTCGCCGCACAGGTAGACGGTCCTGCCCGCGAGGTCGGGCGAGCCGGAGGCGAGGTCCTCCGGGGTGATGGCGGAGCCGAAGAAGTCCCCGACCGCCTCGGTGCCGTGCAGCGCCGAAGGCGCGACCAGGACGGTGCCCGCGTCCTCGATGCGGGCTTCTGTCGGCCGTGCCGCGTCCGTGGTCCGGTGCGGGGCGGGCCCGGTGGCGTGATCGGTCACATGGCGAGGGTACTCGCGTCATGATCGCCCGGACAGAGCCTCCAGGCCTCCAGGCCTCCGTCTCGCCGGCACCGGACGCCGCCCGGCCCGGGTCAGCCCAGCGACGCGCTCGCCGCACGCAGTTCGTCCAGGGCCGCCAGGATGTACCCGGCGAGCTCGTCGTGGGCGCCGCGGTCGTCCTGGGCGCCACCGCCGCCGCCCTCCGCACCACCGCCGCCCTCCGCGCCGCCGCCGCCCTCCGCACCACCGCCGCCCTCCGCGCCGCGGTCACCCTCGGCCCACCGGGCGTATCCCCGCTTGAAAGCGAGGACGCCCAACTCGCCCGCGAGAGCCGCGGTCGCGTCGGGTACGTCGCGGGCGAGCAGGGCGGTGGTCATCGCGGCCGCGAGGCTGACGGTCTTGAGGGTGTCCCGTTCCTGGAGCTCGGTGCTGGCGGCGATGGCCGCCTTCAGACGGGGGGCGAGTTCACGGCTTCCGGGGCCCATCGCGGTCGAGGCGCGCTCGAGACCGGCGGCGACCGCCTCGAGCGGGCCGGCCCCACCGGGCGCGTCGGCGATCCCCTCGGTCAGCAGCCGGCTCAGGGTCTCCTGCCCGGCGACCAGGAGTTCGCGCTTGTCGGGGAAGTGCCGGAAGAAGGTGCTCTTGGTGACCCCGGCCCGCTCGGCGATCTGCGCGACTGTCGTGGCGTCGTACCCCTGCTCCGTGAACAGGTCGACCGCGGCCACGACGAGGCGTTCACGCGCGCCTGGTTCCCATCGACTCATGGGTTCAGCATATGTGACGGGACTCTTGTCCCATCATCCTGCTACGGTGATGGGACAAGAGTCCCATCACTTCCGGGAGGATTCCCATGCGTGTCTTCGTCACCGGCGGCACCGGTCTGATCGGCTCCGCCGTCGTCGCCGAACTCCTCGGCAACGGCCACACCGTGCTCGCGCTCGCCCGATCCGACGCCTCCGCCCGGGCCGCCGAGGCGGCCGGCGCCGAGCCCCTGCGGGGAGGCCTCGCCGACCTGGACGTCCTGCGCTCCGGCGCCGCCCGGACCGACGGGGTGATCCACCTGGCCTTCGGCAACGACTTCAGCAGCCCCGAGGCCCTGGCCCGGAACGTCGCCGAGGAGACCGCCGCCCTCACCACCCTCGGCGAGGAGCTCACCGGCAGCGGCCGCCCCCTGGTCACCGTCTCCGGTACGCCCTGGGTTCCGGGCCGTGCCTCCACCGAGGCCGACCCGGTGCCGACCGACGGGCCGGTCGGCGGCCGCGGTCGCACGGTCACGGCGATCCTGGGCCTGGCCTCCCGCGGGGTCCGGAGCACGGCCGTACGCCTGCCGCGCACGGTTCACAACCAGGGCGCGGGCGGGTTCGCCGGCCTGCTGACCGACATCGCCCGCCGCAGCGGGATCTCCGGCTACCCGGGCGACGGCACCCAGCGCTGGCCCGCCGTCCACGCGCTCGACGCGGCCGTCCTCTTCCGGCTCGCCCTGGAGCGGGCGGAGGCCGGCACCGCCTGGCACGCCGTGGCCGACGAGGGGGACGAGGTGCGGGACATCGCGGCCGTCATCGGCCGACGGCTGGGCCTGCCGGTCGAGTCGGTGCCGGAGGAGACCTACGGCCCGCTCGGCCCGGTCTTCGGGGCCGACCAGCCGTCGTCCAGCACCCGCACCCGCCAGGCGCTCGGCTGGGAGCCCAAGCACCCCGGCCTCCTGCGGGACCTGGAGAACCTCCGGCCCTGATCGGCGGCCGCGGCCGCCGGGATCCGGCAGGTGGTTCCGCTCCCGCCGGGGCCGACCGTCCTGGACCCCGCGGCTTCCGCCGGGCTCGTCGTGCCGACCGGGCCCGTACCACGTCGCTGACGGACTCCCGGTGGGCGGCGGTCGCGGGTCGCGCGTACCCGGCACGCGCGACCCGGCCCCCACCGTCGCGCCCGGCGCATCCGCACCGCCGCTCCCCCCGGACGGTGGATCAGGTCCGCAACCGGCCGAGCGGCGGAGGGGAGCGGCGGGGTGCCGGGGGGAGCAGCAGGGTCCGGCGCCCGCGGCGGGCCGTCGCCCCGGCGCCCCGCCGTGCCGGCGCGCCCGGAACGCGGGCGTCCGGGCTCGCCAGCAGGGCATTTGACCGGGGGCAGTCAGCGTTGTGACGCTATGTCAGAACGCTTCGCACTGCTGACTCCCGGGGGGAACCGTGGACGAACCGCTCCGTATCCGTGTGACCGACGCCGACCGGGGCGCGGCCGCCTCACTGCTGTCCTGGCTTCGGACGGAGGGCGACCTGCGCGGGTACGTGGAACTGGAGGCCTCGCCGCCGCGGCCGGGGTCGCTGGGCACCCTGGCGGACGTGCTCACCGTCGCGGTCGGGGCGGGCGGGGCGGCGTCCGGTCTGACCAGCGCGCTGGTGGCGTGGATCCGGCGGCGGACCGGGGAGACGGTGGTCCAGGTGACCCGTGCCGACGGCAGTTCGATCGAGCTGCGGGCGACGGCCGTGCGCGCCCTCGACGCCGGTGACGTCGCCGCGCTCGTGCGCGAGGTGGGCTCGTCGCTGGCCGCCGGCGCCCCGACCGCGACACCTCCGACCGCGACGCCTCCGGCCCAGGGGCTCCCGACCGCGACGCCTCCGGCCGCCGGGCTCCCCAGCCGCGATGAGTGAGCCCGCGCTGCCGCTGGGGCTGCCGGGCGCCCGGGCGCTGGTCATCGGGACCGGCAGCCACGTCCCCGGTTCCGTGCTGCCCGACGTGCCCGCGGCCGGCGACACCGTGCGGGCGATCGAGCAGGAGCTCGTCGCCCGCTGCGGCCTCGCGCCCGGCCACGTGCGCACCGTCATCGACCCGGAGGATCCGCTCACGCTCGGCGAGGAGCTGACCCTGGCCGCCGAGTCGGCGGACTCCGTGCTGCTCGTGTACTACGTCGGCCACGGCCTGGTGGGCGAGGACAACGAGCTGTACCTCGCGACCCGGGCCACCGACCACCTCACACGCGGGCTGGCGTACAAGGGACTGTCCTACGCCTCCTTGCGCGCGACCCTGGCGACCTCCCGGGCCCGCTCGGTCGTCCTGGTCCTGGACTGCTGCTTCTCCGGCCGGGCGGTGCCCGTCGCCGCCGCCGCGAACCGCTTCGAGTCGTCCCTCCCGGGCGGCGGGTTCGTCCTGGCCTCCGCCGCTCCGGAGGAGCTCGCCCTGGCGCCGGCCGGTGCGCCGTACACCGCGTTCAGCGGCGAGCTGCTGCACCTGCTGCGCGAGGGCGATCCGACCGGCCCGCCGCAGCTGACGCTGGACCACGTGCACCGCTCCCTGGTGCGCACGCTGCGCGACCGGGGGTTCCCGGTGCCCCGCCGCCGGTCGGAGGGCCAGGCCGGGGAACTGGTGCTGGCCCCCAACCCGGCGTACCGGCGGCCGCTCCCGGCGACCGTTCCGGCGCCGCCCGGAGCGGGGTCGGCCGGCGAGGACGACGGCACCGGCCCCGCGCTGGACACCTGCCCCTACCGGGGTCTGGCGCCGTACGGCTCGGAGGACGCGCGGTTCTTCTTCGGCCGCGAGGAGCTGACCGCCGACCTGGTGTCGCGGGTGAACGCCCGGCTCTCCGCCGACGGACTGCTCGTGGTCATCGGCCCGTCCGGCGCCGGCAAGTCCTCGCTGCTGCGCGCGGGCCTGCTCCCGGCACTGGACCGGGGTCTGCCCGAGGAGCTGAGGCCCTGGCGGTGGCCGCGTCTGGTCCTCACCCCCGGCGATCGGCCGGTGACCAGGCTCGCGCGCGTCCTGGCCGAGCTGGTCCGCGAGGACCCCGACCGCATCCGGGCGGCGCTGACGGCGGACCCGGAATCGGTCGTCACCTGGCTGCCGGCGGACGGTACCCGTCCGGTGCTGCTGGTGGACCAGTTCGAGGAGCTGTTCACGGCGTGCCAGGACGCCGGGGAGCGCGAGGTGTTCGTCCGAGCGCTGTCGGCGGCGGGCAGGCGCGCGGTGGTGCTGCTGGGGCTGCGCGCCGACTTCTACGGGCACTGCGCCGCCTATCCGGCGCTGGCCGACGCCCTGCAGAGCGACCAGGGCCACGTGCTGGTCCGGCCGATGGCGTCCGAGGACCTCCGGGACGCCGTCGAGAAGCCCGCCGAACTCGCCGGGCTGAGCCTGGAACCGGGGCTGGTGGACCTCCTGCTGCGCGAGCTGCGCACCGGCGGGGACGGGCGGCCCGGTCCCGGCGCGGCCCTGCCCCTGCTGTCGTACGCGCTCGCGGCCACCTGGCAGAACCGTTCCGGCCGCACCCTGACCCTGGCGGGCTACCAGGCCTCGGGCGGCATCTGGGGCGCGATCGCGAAGACGGCGGAGGCCACGTACCAGGAACTGGACGCCGCCGGGCGGCAGTCGGCCCGGCAGCTCCTGCTGCGCATGGTGCACGTGGTCGACGGCGCCGAGGACACCCGCCGCCGGATGCCGCTCGCCGAACTGGAGCCCGGCACGGGCACAGGCACGGGGACGGGGACAGGCACAGGCACAGGCACAGGCACAGGCACAGGCACCGGCACCGGCACCGGCACCGGCACGGGGACGGGCACAGGCACCGGCACGGGCACCGGCACGGCGCCGGGCGAAGACCCCTCCGCCGACGCACCGGCCCCCGGCCCCGACCCCGGCGCGGACTCCGCCGCCCTCGACGCACTCGTCCGGGCCCGGCTCGTCGTCGTCGACGACGGGCACGCCGAGCTCATCCACGAGGCCGTCCTGCACGCCTGGAGCCGGTTGCGGAACTGGATCGAGAGCGACCGGGCGGGCCTGCTGGTCCGCCAGCAGCTGCACGACGCGGCGCAGGCCTGGGAGAGCGACGGACGCGACGAGGAGGCGCTGTACCGCGGCGTCCGGCTGGCGGCGGCGAGCCAGTGGTTCGAGGAGTCCGCCGGACGGCACGGCACCACGCCGGCGGCCCGGGCCTTCCTCGCCGCCGGCCAGGCCCGGCAGGCGGCCGAGGCGAGTGCCGAACGCCGCCGCGTCACCCGCCTGCGGGCCCTGGCCGGCACCCTGGCGTTCCTGCTCGTCGTCGCCGTCGCCGGGATCGGCGCGGCCCTCTGGCAGAACCGGATCGTCAACCGGCAGCACGACACCCTGGCCTCCAAGCTCGGTGCCGAGGCCGCCGACCGGCTGCGCCCCACCGATCCGACCCTCGCCCTCCAGGTCGCGCTCTCCGCCCGGCGGGTCTCCGACACCCTGGAGGCCCGCACCAGTGTCTACAACGCGGCGATGACCGCGTACTACACCCCGCTCACCGGGCACTCCGACGCGGTCAAGAAGCTCTCCTACAGCGCGGACCGGCACCTGCTCGCCAGTGCGAGTCCGGACGGCACCGTCCGGCTCTGGGACCTCTCGGACCCCCGAACGGCCAGGAGCACGGCCGTCATCCGCACCGGCAGCGAGAAGGGGAGCGCCGTCCTGGGCCCCGACGGCCGGCTGCTCGTCTCCCGGGACGCCGGGACGTCCGTCCGCCTGTGGGACGTCACCGATCCGGCCGACCCGAAGCCGGTGGCCACCCTGCCCGACACCCCGGGCTCGCTGGCGCTCAGCCCGGACGGGCGCACCCTGGCCGCCGTCACCGACGGCCGGACGGCCCTGTGGAACCTCACCGATCCGCGGCGCCCCGTCCAGGCCGGGACCCTGCCGGTCGGCTACGCCCGACTGCAGGCCGCGTCCTTCAGTCCCGACTCGCACCTGCTGGCCCTCACGGTGCAGGGCGGCGGGAACCACCCGGAGGTGCAGCTGTGGAACGTGACCGACCCCCTCAAACCGGTCGCCACGGCCACGCTCGCCGACATCCGTCCGTACGCGGTGGTCTTCAGCCCACGTGCTCCTCTGCTCGCGGTCGGCACCAACGGGGACGGTGTCGCCCTGTGGGACACCAGCGACCCGGCCGCACCCGCCCGGGTGACCGGTTCGACCACCTTCGGTGGGGGGCCGCCGTACGGGACCTCTCCCGTGGACCTCGGGCTCCTCAGCATGGCGACGGCCGTCGCGTTCTCGCCGGACGGCCGGATCCTGGTGTACGGGTCCTCCAGCAACCTCGGAGCGCAGTTCGGCCACGCCCAGGCCGTGGACATCACCGACCCCCACAAGCCCGTCGAACTCGTCAGCCATCCCGTCCCCGGAACGATCACCGCGATCGTGGCCGGTGACGACCCGGCGTCCATGATCACCGCGAGCGAGGAGCAGCAGATCCGGCGCTGGCACCCCGTCCTCTCCACCGCCCTTCCCGCCACCGGCACGACCGGCGACTTCACTCCGGACGGGCGACTCCTGGTGTGGGCCTCCGACCCGCCGGCCAGGAGTGACTCCACGGATCACCGCTTCACCCTGTGGCGGACGACCGGACCGGCCACCGCCCGCGCGGCCGGGGAGTTCACGGCCTCGGGCACCTCGAAGGTCCGGGCGGTCGACGACCGCACCCTGATGACCTTCAGCCGCCTCGCTCCCGTACGGCTGTGGGACGTCACCGACCCGGACAAGCCCGTACCGGCCGGGGCCCTGGACGAACTCGCCGAGTACGTCCCCCACTCCGGGGAGCCGTCCCCCGAGCCGGACCTCGCCGTCGAGGACGGACTCGTCGCCCTCAACGGCCGCGACGGCCTGATCCACCTGTGGGACGTCACCGACCCGCGCGCCCCGAAGCCGCTGGCCACCGTCGAGTCCCCGGAACCGTCCGGGCGGCTCCACCTCATCCACCGCAAGCTCGTCTCCGTCGACCGCCGGGGCACCGGGATGCACGTCTGGGACCTCGCCGATCCCCGCCGCCCCACCGCCACCGCGACGACCGACCTGGGCGACCGGGCCACCGACAACCCCACGCTGGAGGGCCAGGCCACCGACCGGCTCGCCTTCGCCCTCGGCGACAGCGAGATGAACCCGAAGACCGTCCAGCTGTGGAACCTCCGCGACCCGGGGCACCCCGACCACGGGGAACTGCCCCCGGGCCCGGTGAACGGCATCGCGCTCAGCCACGACGGGCGGACCGTCGCGGTGACGACCGACAAGACCCTCGACCTGTGGGACGTCACCGACCTCCACCACCCGGTGAGGACCAAGTCCCTCCCCGCCGAACGGCAGACCGGAGCGACGTTCCGGCCCGACGACCGTCTGCTCGCCACCCTCTCCCGGACCTCGCTCGGCAACCCCGGCCAGCTCCACCTGTGGAATACGGCGGACCCCCGGAACGCGACCGAGATCGCCGTGGTGACCGTGCCCCAGGAGGCGGAGGCCCACGGCCTCAGTCCCGACGGGACCAGCCTCCTGATCAGCGAGGGCGGCGCCAAGGACCACCGCGTCCACCTCGTCGACCTCGACCTCGACCGGCTCGCCGGGCGCCTGTGCGCCGAGGTCGGCAGCACCATCACCCGCGAACAGTGGGACCAGTACTTTCCCGACACGGCCTACCAGCCGCCCTGCCGCTGAACCGCGCGCGCACCGCTCCCGCCCCGGAATCCCCCGCGGGCGGGAGCGGTGCGGCGCGTTCGTGTGGTCCTCCTCCGCCCCGCACGGGCAGTCGGACCGGTCGGCTTCCCGCACGTCCGGGCCCTGGTCGACGATCCGTGAACGCGCCCGTCGACAGGTCGTCGACATCCTGTACAGCTCGGCCCGGTGACATCACCTCGGGCCGGCTCCACCGGGGAGCCGCCCGAGAGGAGACCCCCGAGATGATCACCCGTCGTACGGCCGCGGCCGTCGTCCTGTCCGCCGCGACCGCCGTGGCCGGGATGGCCCTCGGCGCCGGGACCGCCGCTGCGGCCGAGTCCGCCGGTGCCGCCGGTGCTCCCGGGGCCACGAGCGCGGCCCGGCCCGCCATCGCCGCCGAGTCCCTGCCGGCCAGCGGCGCCGACTACCGGATATCCAGCTACGCGGGCGGCGCCCTCCAGTGGGACAGCCGCACCAGCGGCTCCACCGTGGTGGTCCGCGACTGGAACCAGGCCTCCGCCCAGCAGGTCTGGACGATCCGGGACGAGGGCAACGGCAACTGGTCGGTCAAGGTGCCCGGCACCAACAACGCCGCCGACCGCGACCGGGGCAGGAACACCGTCGGGGCCTGGAACTACGTCAACGCGGACAACCAGAAGTGGTGGCTGCAGAACACCTCGATGGGCAACGGCCGGGCGTGGCTGCTGCACAGCGTCTCCGACGACAACCTCTGCCTCAGCCGCGGCGCGGACCTGACCGCCAAGGTGGCCGCCTGCAACGCGGGGGACCCGGCGCAGTCCTGGAACCTCGACCGCGACGGCGGCACCACCCCGCCGACCACCGGCCGCCCGACCATCGACCTCGACTACTCGCAGGCCCCCGACCTCGGCCCGTGGCTGGAGCAGCAGAAGAAGACCGTCGCGGACTACTACCCGACGATCTCCGACCTGATCACCAAGGGCGCCTTCAAGGCCCCCGGCTACTTCAAGATCATCATGGATCCGGCGCTGACCCAGTACCCCGCGTACGCCTGGCGCAACCCCGCCACCGGTAACAACGAGATCCACGTCAACATCGGCTACACCCGGAACAACAAGGGCGACACCGGCTTCCTCGTCCACGAGGCCGTCCACGTCGCCGTCTGGGACAACCCGACCGGGCGCCCCGGCTGGCTCGGCGAGGGCCTGGCGGACTGGGTGCGCGACTACAACTTCCAACCGGGCACCGGCGCCCAGCACTTCGGCTCCGACACCAACTACGACAGCGGCTACCAGGCCACCGCCCGCTTCATCGACTACGTCTCGAAGACCTACAACAAGCCCGACCTGGCGCACTTCCTGAACACCACGAACTACAGCGAGCAGCTCTGGACCCAGCTCACCGGCAAGACCGCCCAGCAGCTCTGGAACGAGATGCCCAAGTAGCCCCGAGCAGCCCCTCCCCCGCTGTTCCGCGGCGCCGGAGCGCACAGGACGTCGGGTCGGCCGACTTCCGGTGCGCTCCGGCGCCGCGAGGGGCGGCCGG
>NZ_JBEZUT010000009.1:0-53614 GCF_040636595.1 Kitasatospora sp. NPDC036755 | reverse complement strand
GCTGGACGGCGGGGACGCGGAGGCGGGGGCGGAGCTGGCGGAGGTGCGGTTCGTGCTGTTCGGGCGGCCGGAGCCGCGCCCGCGCGCTGGTCGCGCTTGTGCAGCGAGGCCAGGTAGGCGTTGTACGCCTCCAGCTCGGCGTCGCCGGTGCGCTCCTCGGAGCGGTCGCGGCGGCGGGCCTGCCGCTGCTCGGAGCCCATCCACTGGTAGACCAGCGCGATCAGCACGATCGCCGTCGGGATCTCGCCGAACGCCCAGGTGATGCCCCCGGCCAGCTTCTGGTCCTCCAGCAGGTTCGTCCCCGGTGGCGCGCCCTCCACGGTGAAGGTCGTGACCAGCGGGTGGCCGGCCATCATCACCGCCACACCGAAGAAGGCGTGGAACGGCATTCCCATGAAGAGCTCGATGATCCGCATCACGTGGCCGGGCCGGTGCGGGCCCGGGTCCACGCCCATGATCGGCCAGAAGAAGGCCAGACCGGTGAGCAGGAAGTGCACCATCATGAAGATGTGCCCGAGGCGGTACTGCATCAGGAAGTCGAACAGCGGGGTGAAGTAGACCCCGTACAGGCTCGCGATGAACATCGGGATGGTGAACGCCGGGTGCGAGATGATCCGGACGTACCGGCTGTGCAGCAGCGCCACCAGCAGCTCGCGCGGCCCGCGCGGCCGGCCCTTGCCGGCCGGGCGCAGCGCCCGCAGTGCCAGCGTGATCGGGGCGCCGAGCAGCAGCAGGATCGGCGTCAGCATCGAGAGCACCATGTGCTGGATCATGTGCGCGCTGAACAGCGCCATGCCGTAGTCGTTCAGCCCGCTGCAGGTGACCAGCAGCATGCTGGCGACACCCGACGCCCAGCCGACCATCCGGCCGATCGGCCAGCGGTCGCCGCGCCGGTACAGCCGCACCACGCCCGCCGCGTAGAGCCCCAGGACGACCAGCCCGCCGAGCAGGAACACCCAGTCGGGGGACCAGGTCCAGACGTTCGACAAGGTGAACGGGCCTAGCTGGATCATCCCGCCGTGGTGGTGCATTCCTGACATTCCGTCGCCCATCGGCGGGTCCTGCTTTCCGTCCTCGTGGTCCCCGGTGCGGGTCCGGTTCGCCCCTTTTCGCTTGGCATACAGCCTAGGCGGGCCTTACCTCGGGCCACCCCCCACCCCCTCCGTGCGGGTGTCTCCCCGCCTGGCTCGGGCTGGCTAGACTGACCGACCGGTCGGCAGGGAGGCTCGGAGATGGCGGCGGAACCCGCGCCCGGGGCGCACCCCGTGGTCGCACTGACCGGGGCGACCGGATTCATCGGCTCGGGCGTGCTGGCGGCCCTGGTGGCGCGCGGCGTCCGGGTGCGCGCGCTGGCCCGCAAACCGCCGCAGGAGGCCGCGCCGGGCACCGCCTGGGTGGCGGGCGACCTCGCCGACCGGGAGGCGCTCACAGAGCTCTGTACGGGCGCGGGGGCGCTGGTGCACCTCGCCTCCCGGGTGGCCGGCGGCGCCGAGGAGTGCGAGACGGTGAACGACCGGGGCGCCGCCACCCTGATGGCCGCGGCCACCCGGGCCGGGGTGCGGCGGATCGTCCACCTCTCCACGGCGGCGGTCCACGGCGAGGGCCCCCACGCGGGCATCGAGGTGGACGAGGTGCCGCCCGCCCCGGTGTCCGAGGCCAGCCGCACCCGGCTGCTCGGCGAGCGCCACGCGCTGGCGGCCGGCGGCTGCGTGCTGCGCCCCGGGCTGGTGACCGGAACCGGCGACCGCTGGGTGGTGCCCGCGGTGGCCGAGCTGGTCCGCCGGGTGCCGGTCCGCTGGGAGGGCGGCGACGCCCGGCTCTCGATGGTGGACCGCACCGACCTGGCCCGGCTGATCACCGCGCTCGCGCTGGACGGCCGGGTCGCCCCGCCGGGCGTCCACCACGCCTCCCACCCCGAACCGGTTCGCTGCGGGGACCTGCTGGCCGCCCTGGCCGATCTCGGCCTGCTGTCCGTCCCGGAAGGTCCGGCGGTTCCCTGGGAGGAGTGCCGCCGGCTGCTGGCCGCAGTGCCCGGCCGGGTCTCCGAGCGGCAGTTCGGCCTGGTCGCCCGCGATCACTGGTACCGCAGCGAGCGGATCTGGCGGCTCGCGGACTGCCCGCCGGGCCCCGGTCCGCTGGCCCGCCTCCCGGAGGCCGCCCCCTGGTACCGGGAGCTGCTCGGCCGGGACGGCCCCCAGGGTCGTGGGGCCGCCGGGACCGTTGTCGCGGACGGCGGTTCACCCGGGAGGTAGCGCTGGGTGGATGTGGCATGTACGCTGCGTGTCGCTGGTTGAACACCGTGTGGGCCCGGTTGCCGCTCCGTGGGGGGAGCCGCGCCCGGGCCCGGCCGCCGGCCGGAGGCCCGGTTGAACTCGTGGGGGAGTCTCAGCCGGGCCCATCGGCGGGGTGATGGTGGGATGCCCGCCCGCGCGCCGGTCCAGACGTGCAAACCGTCCAGCGGCGGCGTGGTTCCAGGCGCGTCCGTCCAGCGGCGGCCGCCGCGGTGACCGGGACACCGGTGCCGACTGCGGGGCCGGACCGGGGGACTACCAGGGCAGACTGCCCGCCGCGTCGAAGTAGCCGCCGGTCGGGCCGTCCGGTCCGATCCCGGCCATCCGGACGATGATCTCGGCACCCTGCTCGACGGTCTGCGCGCCCTGGTGCCCGTTCAGATCGGTCGCGGTGTATCCGGGTTCCACGGCGTTGATCCGCATCAGCGGGAACGCCTTGGCGAACTGGACGGTGAGCATGTTGACCGCGGTCTTGGAGGTCGGGTAGGCGGCCCCCGGGTATCCCTTGCCGCCCATGGCCAGCGAGGCCAGGCTGCTGCTGACGTTGACGACGACCGGGGCGGGGGAGCGCTCCAGCAGGGGCAGGAAGGCGTGGGTCACCCGGACCAGGCCGAACACGTTGGTCTCGAACACCTCCCGCAGCACGTCGGCGGTCAGCTCCGCGGCACCGATGATCTCGTCCTCCGGCGACCGCACCTCGATGCCGGCGTTGTTGACCAGGACGTCCAGACCGCCCTCGGCCTCGATGGTGGCCACCGCGGCGGCGACGGAGGCGTCCTCGGTGACGTCGAGCTGTACGAACCGGGCGCCGAGCGCGGCCGCGGCCGCGGATCCCCGGCCGGTGTCGCGCGCTCCCAGGTAGACGGTGTGGCCCTCGGCGATCAGGCGGCGGGCGGTCTCGTGGCCGAGGCCCTTGTTGGCGCCCGTGATCAAGGTTGTTGTCATGGCGCTCAGCGTCTCCCGGGGTGGCGCGCTCGGCCAGTGGTTTATTGCCGGAACTCCCGCTTCCGGGAGGCGACTTCGCTCACCGATTCGACTCCCGGTGCGGCGGGCGGAGCACGTCGGGGGCGGCCGCGGCGGCAGCGCCTGCCCTCGGGGGGCCCGCGATACCATGTCACCCGAACGACGACAGGTGTCCGGTCAGCGGAGGTGACGGCATGGGTGAGCGGGCCGCCGGCCCGGCCGGGGTGGGCCCGGCCTCGTTCCCGGCCGTCGCTGCCGTGCCGGGCACTCCCACCGGCCCCCTCCGTCGCATGAGAACGTCCCCGGGACCGGCCGCAGCACGTCGACCGGCTCCGGTGGCCTGACCCGATCCGAACCCCTACTGCCTCTCGAAGGAGAAACCTGTCGTGGCCAGCCCGACCCAGACGCTGGAGTTCCAGGCGGAGACCCGTCAGCTGCTGCAGCTGGTGATCCACTCGATCTACTCGAACAAGGACATCTTCCTGCGCGAGCTGATCTCCAACGCCTCCGATGCGCTCGACAAGCTCCGCCTGGAGTCCCTCACCGACACCGGTCTCGCCGTCGACACCTCCGACCTGCACATCAGGCTGGACGTCGACCGGGACGCCCGCACCCTGACGGTGCGGGACAACGGCGTCGGCATGACCCGCGACGATGTCGTCGACCTGATCGGCACCATCGCCAAGTCCGGTACCGCGAGCCTGCTGGCCAAGATCAAGGAGGCCAAGGACGCGGAGGCGGCGCAGAGCCTGATCGGCCAGTTCGGCGTGGGCTTCTACTCGGCGTTCATGGTCGCGGACAAGGTCACCCTGCACACCCGCCGGGCCGGCACCGAGCAGGGCACCGCGTGGGAGTCCGACGGCGAGGGCAGCTACACGATCGCGGAGGCCGATGACCTTCCGGTGGGCACGTCGGTCACCCTGCACCTCAAGCCCGTCGACGGCGAGGACGGTCTGGGCGACTACCTGGCCGGGTGGAAGATCCGTCAGATCGTCAAGCAGTACTCGGACTTCATCCGCTGGCCCATCCGGATGGCCGCCGAATCCGTGGCGCCCGCCGCGCCCGCCGAACCCGGCACGGAGTCCGGCCCCGAGTCCGGCGCCGAGTCCGCCAGCGCGGACGAAGCCGCGGGCGAGCTGGAGACGCTGAACTCGATGAAGGCGCTGTGGGCCCGCCCGCGCAGCGAGGTGACCGAGGCCGAGTACAGCGACTTCTACCAGCAGATCAGCCATGACTGGCAGGCCCCGGCCGAGACGATCCACATGCGCGCCGAGGGCACGTTCGAGTACGAGGCGCTGCTGTTCATCCCCGCCCACGCCCCGTTCGACCTGTTCTCCCGTGACACCAAGCGGGGCGTGCAGCTGTACGTCAAGCGCGTGTTCATCATGGACGACTGCGACGCGCTGATGCCGAACTACCTGCGCTTCGTCAAGGGCGTCGTGGACGCCCACGACCTGTCGCTGAACGTCTCCCGCGAGATCCTGCAGCACGACCGCCAGATCACCGCCGTCCGCCGGCGCCTCGTCAAGAAGGTCCTCGGCGCGCTCAAGAGCACGCAGGCCGACAGGCCCGAGGCCTACACCGCGCTGTGGGAGCAGTTCGGCCGGGTCCTCAAGGAGGGCCTGCTCGAGGACCGCGACAACACCGACGCGCTGCTGGAGCTGGTCCGCGCCGCCTCGACCGACGACCCGGAGAAGACGACCACGCTGCGCGAGTACGTGTCGCGGATGAAGGACGGTCAGGACACCATCTACTACCTGACCGGCGAGAACCGGGCCATGGTGGAGAACTCCCCGCACATGGAGGCCTTCACCGCCAAGGGCTACGAGGTCCTGATCCTCACCGACCCCGTCGACGAGGTCTGGACCGACCAGATCCCCGCCTTCGACGGCCACCGCTTCCAGTCCATCGCCAAGGGCCAGGTCGACCTCGACGGCGACGCCGACGGTGACGGCGGCGACGAGGCGAAGACCGAGAAGGCCCAGCGCGAACAGGACTTCGCCGCCCTCCTCGACTGGCTCCAGGGCACCCTGGCCGACCACGTCAAGCAGGTGCGCCTCTCCACCCGCCTGACCACCTCCGCCGCGTGCCTGGTCGGCGACGCCCACGACCTGACCCCCACCCTGGAGAAGATGTACCGGGCGATGGGCCAGGAACTCCCGGCCGTCAAGCGCATCCTCGAACTCAACCCCGCCCACCCCCTCGTCATCGCGCTGCGCCAGGCGCACGGGGCGAACGCCGAGGACCCGGCGCTCGCCGACACCGCCGAACTCCTCCACGGCAGCGCCCTGCTCGCCGAAGGCGGCGACCTGCCCGACCCGGCGCGCTTCACCCGGCTGCTGACCGACCGCCTCACCAGCACCCTGTAACCCCGGACGGGGGTGCGGCCGGCCGGCCGCACCCCCGTGCGCGGAGGCCCCGGGGTCAGCGCTTGGGGACGAGGGTGTTCTCGTTGGTGCGGCCGGCGGCGTGGTCGTCGATGTTGCGGGCGGTGGCGTCGATGATCTGTCCGACGGCGGTGCGGGTGAAGTAGGCCTGGTGGCTGGTGACGAGGACCTGGGGGAAGGTGACGAGGCGGGCGAGGGTGTCGTCGGTGATGCCGTGGATGGAGCGGTCGGTGAAGAAGACGCCGGTCTCCTCCTCGTAGACGTCGAGGCCGACGCCGGAGAGGCGTCCGGCGCGCAGGGTCTCGACGAGGGCGGCGCTGTCGACGAGGCCGCCGCGGCTGGAGTTGATGAGGATGGCGTCGTCCTTCATCCGGGCCAGGGCGCCGCCGTCGATCAGGTGGTGGGTGGCGGGCAGCAGGGGGACGTGGAGGCTCACCAGGTCGGCGCGGGTGAGGAGTTCGGGCAGTTCGGTGTAGTGCATGCCGAGGTCGAGGCAGGCGGGGTTCTGTGCGATGTCCCAGCCGAGGAGTTCGGTGCCGAAGCCGGCGGCGATGCGGGCGAAGCACTCGCCGATCTTGCCGGTGCCGATGACGCCGACGGTCATGCCGTGGATGTCGCGGCCGAGGAGGCCGTCGAGGCGGAAGTCGAACTCGCGGGAGCGGTTGGCGGCCCGGGTGAGGCGCCGGTTGACGGCCAGCGCCAGCGTCCAGGCGTGCTCGGCGACGGCGTACGGGCTGTAGTGGGAGACGCGGGCGACGGTGAGGCCGAGGTCGGCGGCGGCGTCGAGGTCGATGTTGTTGAAGCCGGTGGAGCGCTGGGCGATCAGCCCGGTGCCGCCGGCGGCGAGGACGGCGAGGGTCTCGGCGTCGAGGACGGCGTTGACGCTGCTGCTGACGGCCGGGTAGCCGGCGGCGAGCGGGGCGGTGTCGCGGTTGAGGAACACGTCGAGGCAGCGCAGCTTGTGCCGGCCGGCGAAGGCCTCCTCCAGCAGCGGGCGCTCGTCGGCCTGCACTCCGTACGCGAGGATCTCCATGCCGGACACGCTAACGGGCGGGGCGGGGCGGCGCCCACCGGAGGCGGTGGACGCGAGGGCCCCGGACGGCGTGGCGCGGTCCGGGGCCCTCGGGGAGGGCGGGGGCGGTCAGATGACCGTCTCGGCCTCCAGGTAGCGCTCCTGCGGGACGGTCTTCAGCTCGGCGACGGCCTCGGCCAGCGGCACCAGGTTGATGTTGGTGCCCTGCAGCGCGGTGATGTGCCCGAAGGCGCCCTTGTGGACGGCCTCGACGGCGTGCCAGCCGAAGCGGGTGGCGAGCACCCGGTCGTAGGCGGTCGGGGTGCCGCCGCGCTGGGTGTGGCCGAGGATCACCGGGCGGGCCTCCTTGCCGAGGCGGTGCTCCAGTTCGCGGGAGAGCTGGGTGGCGATGCCGGTGAACCGCTCGTGGCCGTAGATGTCCTTGGTGCCCTCCTCCCAGTGCATGGTGCCGGGCTCGGGCTTGGCACCCTCGGCGCAGACCACGATGGCGAACTTCTTCTGGCGGTCGAAGCGCTCGCGGACGACCTCGGTGAGCTTGTCGATGTGGAACGGGCGCTCCGGGACGACGATGGCGTGCGCGCCGGCCGCCATGCCCGCGTTCAGCGCGATCCAGCCGGTGTGCCGGCCCATGACCTCGACGACCATGACCCGCTGGTGGGACTCGGCGGTGGTCTTCAGCCGGTCCAGCGCCTCGGTGGCGACCGAGACGGCGGTGTCGAAGCCGAAGGTCACGTCGGTGGCGGCGATGTCGTTGTCGATGGTCTTCGGCACGCCGACGATCGGCAGTCCCGCGTCGCTCATCAGCTTGGCGGCCTTCAGGGTGCCCTCGCCGCCGATCGGGATGACCGCGTCCAGGCCGAGGTCGGAGCAGTACTTCTTGGCCCGCTCGACGCCGTCCCGCAGGTGGCTGGGCTGGACCCGGGAGGAACCGAGGATGGTGCCGCCCTGGGCCAGGATGCCGCTCACCGAGTCCAGGGTCAGGGGGCGGTGGTGGCCCTCCAGGAATCCGCGCCACCCGTCCTCGAACCCGATGATCTCGTCGCCGTGGTCGACCACCCCCCGGTGGACCACGGAACGGATCACCGCGTTCAGGCCGGGGCAGTCACCGCCGCTGGTCAGCACTCCAATACGCATTAGCTTTGCAACTCCCGAGCAGAACCGAGGAACGGCCGGACTACAGGCTGGGACGACGAGCCGTCACCGTAACGGGGCGCTCCCGCGCCGTGGTGGCGGGGAGGTGGCCGAGGGGTGAATGGCCGGCCGATCCGGACAGAACGCCCGAAAACGGCCGTGAAGTCGAGCATACGGCCCCTGGTCCGGCCGGGCAGGAGCCGACGCGGGAGCGGCGCCGTCGGCGCCCCCGCGCGGAATTGCAGCCTGCTGCCGAGGAGGGTGTGCAGTAGGCAGCCCCATTGTGGTACTTCCGGGGCCGCCCGCGGACCGGGTGACCGCATGGCGGGCACCCGGCCGGGGGCGTACGGATGTACTACTGGGGGCGCGTCGCGGCCGCGATGCGCTCGGCGCGCAGCGCGTCGTACCAGGTGGTGTCGGCCGGCGGCAGGGCGTTGACGTCCAGCGCCAGCTTGAGCAGCATGTCGGCCACGGCGGGGTTGCGGGCCAGCACCGGGCCGTGCAGGTAGGTGCCGAACACCGTGTCCCGCCAGGCGCCCTCGGTGCCGTCGCCGGTGCCGTTGCCCCGGCCGACGGAGACGTTGGCGAAGGGCTGCACGCCCTGGCCGAGGTGGGTGACGCCCTGGTGGTTCTCGAAGCCCGTCAGCTGCGGCAGGCCGAGCCGGGGGTCGACGTCGGCGAGCACGTCGCCGACGCACCGGGCGCCCTCGCCGCGGGTGGTCCAGACGTCGAGCAGGCCCAGACCCGGCTCCCGCTCGCCGAGGTCGTTGATGAACTCGTGGCCCATGATCTGGAAGCCGGCGCAGACGCCGAAGATGATCGCGCCGTTCTCGGAGGCCCGGACCAGACCGGTGTCGGCGCGCAGCCGCTCGGCGGCCAGGCGCTGCGGGCGGTCCTCGCCGCCGCCGATCAGGTAGATGTCACCGCTGGTGGGGATCGCCTGGTCGGAGCGGACGTCGATCCGGGTCACGTTGAGGTGGCGCTGGCGGGCCCGGCGCTCCACGACCAGGGCGTTGCCCCGGTCGCCGTAGGTGCTGAGCAGGTCCGGGTAGACCCAGACCACGCGCAGGCTGCTCTCACTCATCCTCGAAGGCCTTCCGTCACGTAAAGACTGGTGTGCGGGCGCGGCATCAGCCGGCCACGACCTTCCGCAGCTGCTGGAAGGCGGTGTAGTTGGCGATGGCCTCGATCCGGCCGGGCGGGGCCATCCGGACGGCCTGCTCCAGCGTGTCGACCACGTGGAACTGGAGTCCGGCGACCTCCAGGCGGACGGCCAGGTCCAGCTTGCGCTGGCCCATCACGAAGACCGGGTGCCCGGCGAGGCGCTCGTAGTCGACGTCCCACAGCCAGGAGGTGTCGGTGCCGTCGGCGTCGAGGGCGTTGACGGAGAGGATCACCGGGGCGGGCGGGCCGTCGATCAGCGAGAAGGTCTCCAGCCAGCCGGCCGGGTTCTTGGCCAGCAGCAGGCGGATGTCGCGGCCCTGGTACTGGACCACGTCGTAGCGGCCGGCCACGGCGGCCACCGAGCGCATCCGCTCCAGGGCGACCTGCGGGGCGACGCCGAACACGGCGGCCACGGCGGCCGAGCTGGTGGCGTTGGCCAGGTTGGCCCGGCCCGGCAGCTGGAGCTGGATCGGCCAGGCGCCGCGCTGCGGGTCGATCACGTGGGTGCCCTGGAGCGCCCAGTGCGGGTTGGGCCGGCGGAAGCCGCAGTCCTGGCAGAACCAGTCGTCGCCGGGGCGCTGCATCACACCGCCGCAGGCGGGGCAGGACCAGGCGTCCTCCTTCCAGGCCTGTCCGGCGGCCACCCAGACCACCTTCTTGCAGGAGGAGGCGGCCCAGGTCACCAGCGGGTCGTCGGCGTTGGCGATGACCACGGCCTCGGTGTTCTGCAGGCCCTCGCGCCACTTCTCGGCCATCATCCGGGTCTCGGCGGCGCGGTCGAGCTGGTCGCGGGAGAGGTTGAGCAGGGCGATCGCCTTGGGGCGGGTGTCGCGGGCGACCGTCGCCAGGTACTTCTCGTCCACCTCGATCACGCCGAAGCGGGCGTCCGTGCCGCCGGCCAGGGCGGAGGTGATGCCGGCCGGCATGTTGGCGCCCAGGGCGTTGGAGACCACCGGGCCGGCGGCGCGCAGCGCCTCGGCGATCAGGCGGGTGGTGGTGGTCTTGCCGTTGGTCGCGCTGACCAGGACGACGTCGAGGTGGTCGGCGAGGGTGGCGAGCAGGTCGGGGTCGAGCTTGAGGGCGACCTTGCCGCCGATCACCGAGCCGCTCCCGCGCCCGGCCTTGCGCGACACGGCGGCGGCGACCCGGCCGGCGGTGACCGCGATCTTGGCGCGGGCCGGCAGCGAGGCGTCGCGTGCGCCTGTGGGCTCCGATTCGGTGCCTGCCATGCTCAGTGGTTCCTCCTTGCTGCGGCACCACCCGTGGCCGGATAACGGGCCGTCGGGCGGCGGGGACGGGGGTCAGCCTACCGACTCCGTCGCCCGGCCGGACGATCCGGACCCCGTGCCGCCTGCTGCGACGCGTCCGCGAGCACGGCTGACGGCGCCTCGGGGAGGACGGTGTACGGAGCAGCGCCTTACTGCTTGAGGACGCTCCACGACCACCGCCGGGTTCCCGACCTGCCCGGGTAAGGATCTGGTGAAGAAATGATCAGCGTCCCGGATGGTGGACGCAGTCGGCCGGATCCCCGGCGGCCAACGTGGCGGTGATCACCAGGGTGCCGTCCTCGGCCCGGAAGTCCAGCGGCGCGCCCAGCCGCCGCAGCGCGGCGATCAGCCCGGTGTTGCTCCCCTGGGTCACCGCGTACACCGTCCGGACGCCGGCCGCCAGAGCCGCCGCCGAAAGCCGCCGCAGCAGCGCCAGGCCCAGCCCCCGCCGCTGCCAGGCGTCCTCGACCAGGACGGCCAGCTCGGCCTCGCCCTCGTCCCACATCAGGTGCCCGAGCGCGACGATCCGCCCGTCCGGGGCGGTCACCGCGTAGCTGCGGCCGTGCCGCGCGTCCAGCAGGTGCTCCAGGTAGCGGCCGGCGTCGCGGACCGGACCGTGGTAGCGCAACCGCAGCGCGGCGGGGGAGCAGCGGCCGTGCATCGCCAGCGCCGCCGCCCGGTCCTCCGGCCCGGCCGGGCGCAGCAGCAGCGCGGTCCCGTCCGGCAGGGACAGCCGGGACGGGGCGTCCGGCGCCCGGCTGGCGGCACCGTTCGCCGGCGGGTGCGGCCGCGCCGTCCGGTGCGGGCCGCCGGTGAGCGCGGGCAGCCGGGTGGCCTGGCCCTCGGGCGCCGCGCACCTGCGGTCGGACCTGCGGAAGGGCCGGTGCCAGAGCCGTTCGGGGCGAGTGCGTGATGCCTTCATGCCGCCGACGCTACCGACGGTGCGCTTCCGCTCGGTTACGTGATCGTGAACGGGCGAATGCCCCGGGACGAGATCGGGCGGGGTGGGACAAAACGGCCCCCGGGGCCGGGACGGTGGTCCGGCCGACCGGGACGGCATCGGCGCAGGTCCCGACCGGTGCCTCATGCGGGTGGGACGGCGGGCGGCCGACGGTGGGTGGCGTTCCGGTGCTCCTGGTGAGCAGGAGGCCGGGCCCGTACGTCCACGCACCGAAAGCCGTTCCCATGCGCAACACCCCGTCCGTCCGCGCCACCGATACCGACACCTCCGCCGCCCCCGTCGCCGATCCCTCCACCGACACCACCGCCGCCACCGCCACCACCGACACCCCCGCCGTCCCGCACGCCCGCCGTGCTCCGGCCGGCACGGCGCTCACCGGGCTGCTCGACCGGCAGGTGGGCCTGCGGCCCGGCTCGCCCGCCGTGCTCGGCGAGGGCGGTGGCCTCACCTTCCGGGAGCTGTCCGCCACCGCCCGCGGGCTGGCCGCGCGGCTGCGCCGCCTGGGCGCCGGCCCGGACGGCTGCGTCGGCCTGTACGCCGAGCCGTCCGTCGAGCTGGTCGTCGGGGCCTGGGGCGTGCTGTACGCCGGGGCCGGTTACCTGCCGCTGTCCCCCGAGTACCCCGAGGACCGGCTCCGCTACATGATCGAGGACAGCGGCACCCGGATCGTGCTCACCCAGGCCCACCTGCGCGAGCGGCTGTCCGGGCTGGTCCCGGCCGGGACCGCGGTCGTCACCTTCGACACTTCCGCGGCCGCCGAAGTCGCCGAGGCCACCGAAGCCATCGAAGCCATCGAAGCCACCGAGGCCACCGCGGAGGCCGAGGACGCCGAGCCGGAGTCGCTGGCCTACGTGATCTACACCTCGGGCAGCACCGGCCGGCCCAAGGGCGTGATGATCGAGCACCGCTCGGTGGTCTCCCAGCTGCGCTGGATGCGCTCCGCCGGGCACCTCGGCCCCGAGGTCACCGTGCTCCAGAAGACCCCGATGAGCTTCGACGCCGCGCAGTGGGAGATCCTCGCCCCGGCCGTCGGGGCCCGGGTGGCGGCCGGCACGCCCGGTCTCCACCGAGACCCGGAGGCGCTGGTCGACGCCGTCCGCCGGCACGGGGTGACCGCGCTCCAGTGCGTGCCCACCCTGCTCCGGGCGCTGCTGGACACCGAGCGCCTCGCCGGCTGCACCGGCCTGACCAGCGTGTTCTCCGGCGGCGAGGCGCTCTCCCGGCGCCTCGCCCGCGACCTGCTCCTGGCCCTGCCGCAGGCCGCGCTGGTCAACCTGTACGGCCCGACCGAGTGCACCATCAACGCCACCTCCCACCGGGTCGACCCGACCGATCCGGCGGACGGCGCCGGCTCGGTGCCGATCGGCCGGCCGGTGGCCGACACCCGGTGCTACGTCCTCGACGAGGAACTGGCGCCGGTCGCCGCCGACGGCGTGGGCGAGCTGTACATCGGCGGTGTCCAGCTGGCCCGCGGCTACCTGAACCGGCCGGAGCTGACCGCGGAGCGGTTCGTCCGCTCCCCGTTCGCCGCCGACGAGCGGCTGTACCGCACCGGCGACCTCGTGCAGTGGAACCCGGACGGCACCCTGCAGTTCGCCGGCCGGGTGGACAACCAGGTCAAGCTGCGCGGGTACCGGATCGAGCTGGACGAGATCGCCCGCGCGATCGAGGAGCACACCTGGGTGCGCCGCTCGGCGGCGGTCGTCACCGGGGACGACCGCACCGGGCACCCCGACCTGGTCGCCTGCGTCGAACTCAACCCGCGCGAAGCCGCCCTGATGGACCAGGGCAGCCACGGCGGCCACCACCAGTCCAAGGCCAGCAAGCTCCAGGTCAAGGCCCAGCTGTCCGACCCGGGCCTGCGCGACCGGGAAGGGCTGGCGGGCCGCGAGCGAATCGAGCTGCCCGGCCGGGAGGAGACCGAGGACCAGCGCCGGGCGGTCTTCGCCCGCAAGACCTACCGGTTCTACGACGGCGGAGCCGTCACCCGGGACGACCTCACGGCCCTGCTCGCCGCGCGCCCGGCCGTCCCGCACGGCCGCGGTCCGGAGCGGCTGGGCCTGGCGGAACTCGGCCGCGTCCTCCGGTGGTTCGGCCAGTTCCACAGCGAGGAGCGGCTGCTGCCCAAGTACGCCTACGCCTCGCCCGGCGCGCTGTACGCGACCCAGCTGTACCTGGAGACCGGCGGCCTGGACGGGCTCGCGGCCGGGCTGTACTACTACCACCCGGTCGAGCACGCGTTGGTCCGGATCGGGCCCGCCGAGCCCGGCCCGGCGGAGCACGGGTCCCACCTGACGCTGCACTTCTCCGGGAAGCACGGCGCGATCGAACCGGTCTACCGGAACAACATCCGCGAGGTGCTGGAGTTCGAGACCGGCCACATGCTGGGCGTCCTGGCGGAGGTGCTGCCCGCGTACGGGCTGGACGTGCGCCCGGTCGGCCTCGACCCGGCGGTCAAGGGCCGGCTGGACGTCGCCGAGGAGGACCACTACCTGGGCGCCTTCGCGGTGGTCCGGGGCGGCGGCCCGGTGCGGCCCGACACCACCGAGCTGTACGTCCAGGCCCACCAGGGCCGGGTGGACGGCCTGCCGGGAGGCCTCTACCGGTACGCCGACGGCGAGTTGACGCACGTCTCGGACGAGGTGGTGGAGCCCCGGCACGTGATCGCGATCAACCAGGCCGTCT
This sequence comes from Kitasatospora sp. NPDC036755, assembly GCF_040636595.1. Classification (NCBI taxonomy): domain Bacteria; kingdom Bacillati; phylum Actinomycetota; class Actinomycetes; order Kitasatosporales; family Streptomycetaceae; genus Kitasatospora; species Kitasatospora sp. NPDC036755. The sequence continues at coordinate 39,731 of NZ_JBEZUT010000009.1, read as the reverse complement.
ACGCCCGGGCCGCGTTCGGCATCACGGCCGTCGGCCGCGCCGAGCAGGAGTGGCTGGAGTACATCGAGCTCGGCGCGGTGCTGCACCGCCTCCAGCGCAACGGCCTGGCCCTGGGGTTCATGTCCTCCGGCTACAGCTCCAAGTCCGGCCACCCGCTGCCCGCTTCGCGCCGCATCGACGAGATCCTGGCGGGCCGCGGCATCTCCCCGGGCCCCTCGTACTTCTTCCTCGGCGGCAGGGTGAGCGAGGAGCAGATCCGCAGCGAGGGCATGTACGAGGACACCGTCCACATGAAGGGCCCGGCCGAGATCATCAAGGACGAACTGGCCACCCTGCTGCCCGACTACATGCTGCCCAACCGGGTGCTGGTGATGGACGCCCTGCCGCTCACCGCGAACGGCAAGGTGGACCTCAGGGCGCTGGCCGCCTCCGAGGCCGTCCGCACGGCCGGGGTGCGCGGCGAGTACGTCGCCCCCGCCACCGGGTACGAGCGGTGGCTGGCCGGGGCCTGGGGGCGGGCGCTGAACTACGAGGAGGTGTCGGTGACGGACGACTTCTTCGCCGTCGGCGGGAACTCGCTGATCGCCGTCGCCCTGGTGCACCGGATCAACCGCGAGTACGGCGTCGCGCTGCCGCTCCAGGTGCTGTTCGAGTGCCCCCGGCTGGGCGACCTGGCCGCGCGCGTCGAGCGGGCGTGCGGCCGGGGCCGTGACGGCGGTGACGGCGGTGACGGCGGCGGCGCCGACGGCCTCGCGGCCTCGCGGCTGATCCGGCTGCACCCGGGGGACGCCGACCGGGCGGTGTTCTGCTGGCCCGGCCTCGGCGGCTACCCGATGAACCTGCGGCCGCTCGGCCGGGAGGCGAGCGCGGGCCGGGCCTTCTACGGCGTCCAGGCGCACGGCATCAATCCGGGCGAGACGCCGTACCCGACCATCCGGGAGACGGCCGCCGCCGACATCGCCGAGCTGCGCCGGGTGCAGCCGCGGGGGCCGTACACGCTGTGGGGCTTCTCCTTCGGCGCCCGGGTCGCCTTCGAGGCGGCCTGGCAGCTGGAGCAGGACGGGCAGCGGGTGGAGCGCCTGCTGCTCATCTGCCCCGGCAACCCGAAGGTGGGCGGGGCCGCCGGCGGGCGGCGGGGCCGCGAGGCCTCGTACGCCGACCCGGCGTACCTGACCATCCTGTTCGGGGTGTTCACCGGTCGGATCAGCGGCCCGGAGCTGGAGCGCTGCCTGGCCGAGACGGTGGACGAGCCGACCTTCGTCGCCTCCGTGCACCGGATGTTCCCGGACCTGGACGAGGAGCTGATCCGGCGGATCACCGGGATCGTCGGTGAGACCTACGAGTTCGAGTACAGCTTCCGTGAACTCGCGGAACGGCGGCTGGAGGCGCCGGTGACGCTCTTCAAGGCCACGGGCGACGACTACTCCTTCATCGAGGGCAGCACCGGCTACTCGTCCGCCCCGCCCACCGTGGTCGACCTGGTGGGCGACCACTACGGGGTGCTGCGGGAGGACGGGGTGGTCGAGCTGGCCGCCGCGATCCGGGCGGTGGAGGGCGCCGAATCGGTGAAGCCCGCCGAGCTCTCTGACCGTTGATCGGATGATCGGGACACGCTCACGGACGGCCCAGGATCCGTGAGCGGGGGAGCCCCTTCGGATAGGGATGGCTCGGCTCTCCGCCGAACCCGACTCCCTCCGAAGGGGCTCCCCGATGTCCGCTGGCACCTCCGTTCCGACACCCGTGAAGAACTCCGCACTGGCCACGGCCTGTTGCGCCCTGCTGCTCGCCGTCCCGCTCGCCCTCGCCCAGCCGGCGGCCGCCGACAACGGCCCCACGACGCCCGAGCAGGCCGCCGCCTGCCACCAGGTGATCGGCACCCTGTTCGGCGGCTTCGGGGCGATGCTGGCGAACTCGGCCTGTGCCGTCCGGCCCGCCGCCGAGGGCTGAGCACCGCCCCCGGCACGCCCTCGGGCCGGTGCGCGCCGCTTCCGTCGGCCCGCACCGGCCCGGGGGCGTGATCCGTCACCCGGTCCGGCACCGGAATGCCGGTGCGCCGCCCTGATGCGTTGGCATACCATCCGTTGATTTGTTCAGCGTGTGATCGCATGAGTGAGATGAGACGGGCGGTATGGGAGCCGAGCAGTCCCCCGAGAATTCCGGCGGCCTCCGGGCCATCTGGGCGAACACCCTGGAGCCGGTGGCTCCGCTGCCGTGGTACCGCCGGGTGTCCCCGAAGCTGATGGCGGCGGGAGTGGTCGTCGTGGGCCTGGCGACCGCACTGACCGTGGCCGCCGTGACCGGGGCGGGCGCCCCGCCCCGGCACCGGATCCTGCTGCCGGAGGAGCTCGGATACCGGCTGCGGATGCCGGGCGACGGGAACGTCCAGGCGGTGCGCGGCGACTACCAGCGGAAACTGACCGCCCTGAGCCCGTACCGGGAGGTGGCGGTGGCCGGCTACGGCGCCCCCGGGGCCTCCGAGGCCACCCTGACGGTGATCGGGCTGACCGGCAGCTTCCCGGATCCGCAGCGGGAGGTGCTGAAGTACTTCGGGCGCCTGGGCAACGGTGACATGACGGAGGAGACGGTCACCGAGGTGGAGGACTTCCCGACCGGCCCGCTCGGCGGCCAGCTGATGTGCGCGGTGCTGGTGTACCCGTCCACCACCCAGACCACCTGCGTCTGGGCGGACGGCAACACTGTCGGCATCGTCGTCGATCGCACGGGGGAGAGCCGGACGGAGGACCTGGCGCAGCACACCCTGGAGATCCGCGCGGCGGCCGAGGTCGAGGCGAAGGACTGACCGCGGCCGGGGAGGGCGGATACCGGGCGTTCCGCTCGCGCGCGGGTGCGCGCGGGTGTCCGAAGGTGTCCGCGGGTGCCCGCCCTCCCGGGCGCCGCTACCGCAGCAGCTCGGCGGCCGCGGCCTTGACCTCGGCGAGCAGGAGGCGCAGGTCGGCCTCCGTCGTGGCGGCGTTGAGGAGGCAGGCGCGGAGCATCTCGGCGCCGTCGAGGCGGGCGCCGGTGACGAAGACCTCGCCGCGCCGCTGGACGGCGACGGGGAGGTCGCGGTTGAGGGCGTCGCGGGCGGTGGCGTCCCGGCCCGGGGCGCGGTGGCGGAACGCCACGATCGAGGTCTGCACCTCGGCGAGCAGCTCCAACTCATCGTCAGCCGTGACGAGTTCGCCGAGCCTGCGGGCCAGTGCGGTGCACCGGGCGATGTCCCGGGAGAGCCCGGCGCGGCCCTTGTGGGCGATGGTGGCCCAGACCTTGAGGGCCCGGAAGGGGCGGGTCTGCTCGGTGCCGTACTCGGAGAACCAGCCGAGCGCCCCGGCCGACTCGTCGCGCAGGTAGGAGGGCACGAGGCTGAAGGTGCCGCGCAGCTCCTCGGTGTCGCGGACCAGCGCGCAGCCGCAGTCGACCGGGACACCGAGCCACTTGTGGGGGTCGAGGGCGAGCGAGTCGGCGCGCTCCAGGCCGGCGTAGCGGTGGGCGATGGCCGGGTCGAGCCGGCCGAAGGCGCCGTACGCGCCGTCCACGTGCAGCCAGAGGCCCTGTGCCCCGCACAGGTCGGCGATCGGGTCGAACTCGTCCACCGCGCCGGCGCCGACGGTGCCGGCCGAGGCGACGACCAGGAAGGGCAGCAGACCGGCCGCGCGGTCGCGCTCGACGGCCGCGCGCAGGTCGGCGGTGTCCAGCCGGCCGTCGGGACCGGTGGCCACGGTGCGCAGCTGCCTGCTGCCGAGGCCGAGGAGTTCGGCGGCCTTGCGGACGCAGGAGTGGGTCTCGCCGGTCACGTAGCCGACCAGCGGCGGCAGGCCCGCCAGGCCCTCCTCGCGGACGTCCCGGCCGGCCCGCCGGGCGGCGCGGTCGCGGGCGGCGGCGAGGCAGACGATGGTCGCCATCGAGGTGCCGGAGGTGAGCAGGCCGCCGCCGGCCGGGTGGGGGAAGCCGACCAGCTCGGCTATCCAGCGCACCACGGCGCGCTCCAGGTGGACGTCGGCGTGGTCGCCGCCGGCCGAGCTGGGGTTCATCGCGGAGGCGGCGAGGGTGGCGAGCACCCCGGCGGGCGCGGGCGCGGAGTTGACCCAGCCGAAGAAGCGCGGGTGGCCGTTGCCCATCGGGTACGGCAGGACGTCCCGTCCGATGGTGTCGATCAGTTCGTCGAGCGGGCGGCCCTCGGCGGGCAGCGGGGCGTCGAGCAGGGCCTGGCGGGCGGTCTCGTCCATGGGCTGCCAGACCGGGCGCCCGGGCAGCCCGGCGAGGTAGTCGGAGACCAGGTCGGCGGTGGCGTGGGCGGCACCGCGGAACTCGGTGCCGGGGAAGTCCTCGGTGGTCATGGCGTGCTCCAGGGAGGCCGGGGGCTGGACGAAGCGCCGGGCAGGCGCGGCGTCCTCGGCGCACCCTGATCAGGCGATGATCGGGCGATCCTACGCAAAGGGCCCGCGCCGTGCGGCGCGGGCCCTCATGCTGAGACCGGGGTGTCAGTCCAGTGAGCTGGACAGGCCGCTCGCCGAGCGGCAGTAGCCCTGCATCTCCTTGTTGGTGATCTTGGCGCAGAGCCGCCCGGCCGCGCCCCCGTCGGTGTAGTTGACCGTGTAGTAGCTGACCAGGCCCTCGGCGCAGGCCTTGCGCTGCCAGCCGTCGGCGGAGGTGGCGCACTGCTCGGCCGCCCAGTCCTCGCGGTCCAGGTTGTACTTCATGGTGCGCGAGCCGACACCGCGGCTGCAGTCCACCGCCCCGCCACTGGCCTTGCCGTTCAGGCACCACTTGAGGGCCTCGGCGTAGACCTCGGGGTGGTTCGGGTAGTCGTGCGAGGACAGGAAGAAGGTCGGGGCGTAGAAGAAGCAGGCGGACTGGAACAGCGACGGCTGGTCCTTGCACGGGTAGAGCGGGTCCTGGGCGAGCTTGTCGGCCGGCAGGTTCGCCTTGGCCTGCTCGTCCTCCTCGTCCGGGCCGAAGAGCTGCATGAACAGGCCCTCGGAGCAGCGGATCCTGTTCTGGTCGGAGGGGAACTTGTTGCACAGGTCGCGGGCCTTGGCGACGTCCTGCTTGACGACGAACATCGTGCCGTGGCCGACGCCGTGGATGCAGGGGCCGCTGTTCTTGGGCGCGCAGAGCTTGAGCAGGTCGGTCTCGGGCTGGGCGGAGGCGTTGAGCATCTCCTCGACCGCGCCGTGCAGGTAGCCGGCCGCGCAGGTCTCGTGGGGGAAGGAGATGACCTTCTGGAAGTCGGCGTTGAAGCGCTTGACCGCCGAGTGGCCGAGCTCGTGCGCGATCGGGTGGCAGAAGCGCACGGTGTACGGCTTCTCCTTGGTGATCTTGTCGAGGTCGGCGAGGGCGACGCCGGGGTCGCTGGCGTCCATCTCGGCCATCAGCTTGTTGCGCAGCGTGGAGCGGGTCCACACCGCGGGGTCGCCGGTCGGGGTGGCGGCGCCGGTGCCGGCCGCGGCGGGCTTGGCGCCGTCGACGGGGGCTCCGGGGGCTCCGGGGGTTCCGGGGGCGACGGCGGCCCGGGCCGAGCCGGCCGCCGCGGGCGACCAGTCGGTGACGGCCACCGCCCCCAGGCCCAGGACGCCCAGGAGCATGGCGGTGAGAATCGCGAAGACTCGCGGCTGCATGACGGGATCCCCCGGCGGATCGAGGTGAACGTTTCTCTCCCATCCTGACGGCACGTGAGCGGTTATCCGCGTTTTCGCCCGCCATTCGGGAGGTGTCGGCGACGCTATCGCACCGTGGAACCACCGGGCCCGGCGGGCCTGTTCCGCACAATCACCCAAACGGATTATCGGGGCGCGGACGCCGTTCGGTGCGCCGTTCGGGTGGCGGCGCCCCTGTTCCGGCACCCACGACTCCTGTGCTCCGGTGCCCGTGGCCGGTCCTGCGGTGCCCGCGGCTCCCGTGTCCCACGGCCCGGGCGGTCAGATCTCCAGCGTCACCCGGTACTCCGTCAGCCAGGCGTCGAAGTCCAGCGCGAGGTCCACGGCGAGCCGGACGGACTGCGGGTCGGTGTCCGGGGCGAGCGCGTCGGCGAGGCGCCGCCGGTCCAGCAGGTCCAGGGCCGGGGAGGTGCGTTCGACCGCCAGCCGGGCCAGTTCGGCGCGCAGCTTCGCCGGGTAGTGCGGATCGGTGGTGACCGGGTACGGGCTCTTGGCCCGCTCGGCGACCGCGGGCGGCAGCACGTCCCGGACGGCGGCGCGCAGCAGGCTCTTCTCCCGCCCGTCGAAGGACTTCATCGCCCACGGGGCGTTGAACACGTACTGGACCAGCCGGTGGTCGCAGAACGGCACCCGCACCTCCAGGCCGTTGGCCATGCTCATCCGGTCCTTGCGGTCGAGCAGGATGCAGACGAAACGCGTCAGGTTGAGGTACGAGATCTCGCGCATCCGCCGTTCCGTCGGATCGGCGTCGGGCAGGTGCGGAACCTCGGTGATCGCCTCGCGGTAGCGGGCCCTGCGGTAGCCGTCCAGGTCGAGCTTGCGGAGCAGCTCGGCGTCCAGGAGGTGTTCGCGCGGGGTGGCGCCGCCGCCGGCGATGCCGGTGAGGCCGAGCGCCCAGGGGAAGTCCTCGACGGCGATGGTCGCCGGGTCGTGGAACCAGCGGTAGCCGCCGAACAGCTCGTCCGCGGACTCGCCGGACAGCGCGACGGTGGAGTGGCGGCGCACGCCCCGGAAGAGCAGCAGCAGCGAGGTGTCCATGTCGCCGACGCCGTTCGGCAGGTCGCGGGCGCGCAGCACGACGGAGCGCCGGGACGGGTCCGTCAGGTCGGCCGCATCGAGCTCGACGACGCTGTGGTCGGCGCCGACGTGCTCGGCGAGCAGCCGGGCGAACGGGCCGTCCTGGGTCTGCCGGACGTCGTTGGCGTGGAAGGTCTCGCTCTGGCCGGCGAAGCCGACCGAGAAGGAGCGCACCGGGCCGGACCCGGTGGCGCCCAGGGTCCGGGCGGCCAGGGCGGTGACGGCGCTGGAGTCCAGGCCGCCGGAGAGCAGCGAGCAGAGCGGGACGTCCGCCTCCAGCTGGCGGTGCACGATGTCGTCCAGCAGCGCCCGGACGGTGGCGACGGTGGCCTCCAGGCTGTCGCGGTGCTCGCGCGCCTCCAGCGCCCAGTAGCGGCGGATCGTGAGGCCCTCGCGGCGCACCCGCACCACGTGCCCCGGGCGGACCTCGTGGATGTCCCGGTACGGGGTGAGCCCCGGGGTGCGGGTGTAGCCGAGCAGTTCGCGCAGGCCGTCGAGGTCCACCACGGGGCGGACGGCGGGGTGGGCGAGCAGGGCCTTGACCTCGGAGCCGAAGACCACGCCGTCCGGGGTGCGGTGGTAGTGCAGCGGTTTGACGCCCATCCGGTCGCGGACCAGCAGCAGCTCCTCGCTCCGGACGTCCCAGATCGCGAGGGCGAACATGCCGTTGAGCCGTTCGGCCAGGTGCTCGCCCCACTGCAGGTAGGCGCGCAGCACGACCTCGGTGTCGCTGCGGGTGCGGAAGCGGTGCCCGGCCGCCTCCAGTTCCGCGCGCAGTTCGCGGTGGTTGTAGACCTCGCCGCTGTAGGTGAGCACGGCCAGCGTCCGCCCGTCGTGCTCGACCGTCATCGGCTGGACGCCGCCCTCGAGGTCGATCACCGCGAGCCGGCGGTGGCCGAGCGCGGCGTGCGGCTCCAGGTGCACGCCGCCGGCGTCCGGCCCGCGCCGGACCTGGGTGGCCGTCATCGCCTCGAGCACACCCCGTTCGGCGGTGAGGTCGCGCTCGAACGCGACCCATCCGGTGATCCCGCACATCAGCAAGCCTCCGGTCTTCCGCTTCGTGTTCAGGGGGTCACGCTACGTGCGGAGTTGGCGCCGCTTCAAGGGGCTTTCGGGAACGGGGGCGAACGGGTGGTCGTTCGACGGTCGAATGTGAAGGAAGCGTGTACGTGGTCTGAAAGTCGTAATGTCTGCCCGATTTCGGGCAGAAACCTTGGCTTCGGCGGGCCGCCCGACCTAGGCTCCTCACTCGTGCCGAGCTCATCCCACCCTCACGAAGACCTCCTCGCCCACCTCACCCGGACCAGCCCGCTCGGGCCCCGGGAGGCGGCGCGGGTCGTGGCGGAGGTGCTGGCGTACTTCTCCGAGAGCACCGAGGAGTACGTGCGCCGCCGCCACACCGAGCTCCAGGCACGCGGTCTGACCAACGAACGGATCTTCGCCCGGCTCGCCGAGGAGCTGCCGCAGCGCCGGGTCTCGGCGCCGGAGCTCTCGGCCCGCCAGCTGCGGCGGATCGTCTACGGCTGAGCCGCAGCCGTTCCCGGCCGGACCGGGAGGCCCGCGGCCCCACCCCGGAGGACCGCCCTCCCCGACCCACCGAAGACTTCGAAGAGGAGACCACGCATGTGCGGAATCGTGGCCTACATCGGCCCCAAGGACGCGACCCCCTTCCTGCTGGAGGGCCTGGCGCGGCTGGAGTACCGCGGCTACGACTCGGCCGGCGTCGCCGTCACCGGGCGCAGCGGCGGGATCAGGCTCCGCAAGGTGAAGGGCCGGGTCGCCGACCTGGCCGCCGCCGTGCCGGCCCGGTTCAAGGGCACCACCGGCATCGGCCACACCCGCTGGGCCACCCACGGCGTCCCCAGCGACGCCAACGCGCACCCGCACCTCGACAACGCCGAGCGGATCGCCGTCGTCCACAACGGCATCATCGAGAACGCCGACGAGCTGCGCGCCAAGCTCACGGCCGACGGCGCGGTGTTCCGCTCCGAGACCGACACCGAGGTGCTCGCCCACCTGATCGCCGCGAACGTCGCCGAGGGCGTCGAGCTGGAGGACGCGGTGCGGGCCGCGCTCGGCCGGGTGGTCGGCACCTACGGCATCGCGGTGCTCGACGCCGAGCGGCCGGACCGGATCGTCGTCGCCCGCAACGGCAGCCCGATCGTGCTGGGCATCGGCGAGAAGGAGATGTTCGCAGCCTCGGACGTCTCCGCGCTGGTCCGCTACACCCGCCAGGTCGTCCACCTGGAGGACGGCGAGCTGGCCACCGTCCGGGCCGACGGCTTCCGCACCTTCACCGCGGACGCCCGCACCACCCACCGCCAGCCGTCCACCGTGGACTGGGAGGTCGACTCCTACGACACCGGCGGCTTCGAGCACTTCCTGCTCAAGGAGATCCACGAGCAGCCCGGCTCGGTCGAGCGCACCCTGAGCGGCCGGCTCGACGAGCGCTTCGCCACCGCGCACCTCGGCGGCCTCAACCTGGACGCCCGGGAGCTGCGCGAGATCCGCCGGGTGAAGATCCTCGGCTGCGGATCGGCCTACTACGCGGGCGAGATGGGCGCGCAGCTGATCGAGGAGCTGGCCCGGATCCCCGCGCACAGCGAGCCGGCCTCCGAGTTCCGCTACCGCAACCCGGTGATCGAGGCGGACACCCTGTACGTGGCGGTCAGCCAGTCCGGGGAGACCTACGACACGCTGGCCGCCGTCCAGGAGGTCAAGCGCAAGGGCGGCCGGGTGCTCGGCGTCGTCAACACGGTGGGCAGTGCTATCGCCCGAGAGTGTGATGGGGGTATCTACCTGCACGCCGGTCCGGAGGTCTCGGTCGCCTCCACCAAGGCGTTCACCTCCACCGTGGTCGCCTTCGCGCTGCTCGCCCTGCACTTCGGGCGGATCCACGACCTGTCGCCCGCCGACGGCCGCCGGATCGTCTCGGCGCTCCAGGCGCTGCCGGACCAGATCCGCGAGGTGCTGGAGCAGAGCGAGGCCATCGCCGGGCTCGCCGCCGAGTACGCCGACTCCGCGGGCATGATGTTCATCGGCCGGGTGCGCGGCTTCCCGGTGGCCCGCGAGGGCGCGCAGAAGCTCAAGGAGATCTCCTACGTGCACGCCGAGGCCTACCCGGCGAGCGAGCTCAAGCACGGCCCGCTGGCGCTGATCAGCCCCGAACTGCCCACCGTGGCACTGGTTCCGGACGACGAGCTGCTGGACAAGAACCTGACCACGCTGGGCGAGATCAAGGCCCGCTCCGGGCGGATCATCGCCGTCGCCCACCGGCGGCCGGAGGAGAAGCTCGCGGACCACTGCATCCTGGTGCCCAAGAGCGAGCCCGAGCTGGACCCGCTGCTGCTCAACATCCCGCTCCAGCTGCTGGCCTACCACGCCGCCGTCGCCCTCGGCCGCGACGTGGACAAGCCGCGCAACCTGGCGAAGAGCGTGACGGTGGAGTAGCCGCCGTCACGGAGCGCCCGCGGAGCCGGGCGCTCACCACGGACCCGCGGGTCCCGGTCGCTGTGCGGACGGCCGGGGCCCGCGCGCCCGTCCCGGGGTCAGAACACCGAGCACCCGGAGAGGGTGGTCAGGGTGTCCAGGGCGGCGACCGCGGCGACGGAGTTGCCCGCCTGGTCCAGGCGCGGCCCCCAGGCGCAGACGGCGGCGCGGCCGGGGAGTATCGCGAGGATGCCGCCGCCGACACCGCTCTTGCCGGGCAGGCCCACCCGGAAGGCGAACTCGCCGGCCGCGTCGTAGGTGCCGCAGGTGAGCAGGACGGCGTTGATCCGCTTGGTCTCGCTGCGGGACAGCAGCTGGGTGCCGTCGGCGCGCACGCCGTAGCGGGCGAGGAAGGAGCCGGCCAGCACCAGGTCGCGGCAGCTGGTGGCGACGGCGCAGTGGGCGTAGTAGTGCTCCAGGACCGTCTCGACCGGGTTCTCGAGGTTGCCGTGGCTCGCGATGAAGTGGGCCAGCGCGGCGTTGCGGTGGCCGTGTTCGGCCTCCGAGGCGGCGACGACCGGATCGGTGTCGAGCAGCGGGTTGCCGGACTCGCGGCGCAGGAACTCCCGCACCGCGCCGGAGGCGTCGCCGGTCATGGTCTGGAGGCGGTCGGTGACCACCAGGGCGCCCGCGTTGATGAACGGGTTGCGCGGGATGCCGTGCTCGGTCTCCAGCTGCACCAGGGAGTTGAACGGGTTGCCGGACGGCTCGCGGCCGACGCCCCGCCAGAGCGTGTCGCCGCCGTGGGCCACCGCGAGGGCGAGCGAGAACAGCTTCGAGACGCTCTGGACGGAGAACGGCCGCTCCCATTCGCCGACGCCGTGCAGCTCCCCGTCGACGGTGGCGACGGCCATGCCGAAGGCCTCCGGGTCGGCGGTGGCGAGGGCCGGGATGTAGTCGGCGACCCGGCCCCGGCCCTCGGTCGCCCGGGCGGCCGCCGCGGCGGCCTCCAGCAGCACCGGCCAGTCCAGGATCTCCCCGCCGGGCACACCGTTCAACGCTTCTCCTCCACCGGCACCGACTGGGTACGACCGGGACCGGTGGGGCACGACCGGGACCGGGCGCGCGGTGCGGGTGCGTCCGGTCCGACCAGGATTATCCGTGTTCGGGGAGGGGATCCGGTACGGGGGGTGGACCGGGGAGGGTCAGGGGGCGTTCGTGGGCGCCTGGACGGGCGGACCGGTGAGCAGGGCGCCGGCCTCCGAGTACGGCCACCCGTTGGGGACGCAGCCGTGCAGCCCCTTGATCTGCTGCATCATCACCGGGGCCGGGGCGCCCGGGCCGGGGCAGTCGACGTGGCCGTTGCCGAGGATGTGGCCGACCTCGTGGTTGACGGCGAGCGCGTGGTACAGCTCGGGCTTGCCCTGGTAGAACTCGGACAGCTCGGTCCAGCGCTTCAGGTTGATGACCACCTGGTGGGTGACGCCGCAGTTCACCCAGCCGCCGGTGTCCAGGCCGTACTGGCCGCAGATCCGGTCGGTGGACTTCGGCGTGGCCAGGTAGACGGTGAAGTCCACCGGGTCGGCCGGCATCCGCTGGAACGAGGCGGTGCCGCCCGCCGCCCAGCCCTGCCGGACGTCGCCGAGGACCGCGTCCACCTCGGCGGCGAACTGCGCCGGGCTCTCCGCGATCCCGTCCTCCACCCGCACCTTGTAGCGGTACAGGTGCTCGCCGGTGCCGAAGCGGGCGGAACCGCCGGGCGCGGTGGTGAACGCCAGCCGGCCGGGGTCGGTCCCGCCGCGCCACGGCTGCCACCAGAGCAGCCCTGCGGTCAGCGCCGCGACCAGGGCGAGGGCGAGCACGCCGTGCCGGGGCTTCGGGCGGCGGAGCCGCGCGAGCGGCCTCAACGGCCCGCTCCGGGCGGGAGGGCGGTGGTGTCCGGTCGGACGTGGGCCGGGGCCGGGGTGGACATCGGGGCAGTGCTCCAGGACGGGATCGTCGGGCGGACGGGCGGTGGCTCCGGCCGTCGCCCGGTTGTGCGAAGAAACGGTCTCACCTGGAGGAACGCATGAAACGGGGTGGCGGTTCAAGGGGTGTGACGCACGTCATGCGGTGCGGGCCCTGTCGGACGGGCGGCCCGGCCGGTTCCCGGAACCGCTCGATGGTGTCACCCGGGCGGCGTGTCCCTGGGCGGCGGCGCCGGATTCGGGTGTCGTAGGGAGAGTCGATCCCGTCCTGGTTCGACCCGCCCCGGTTCCGTCCGTCCGGGGCGACCACGTCCCGTCCGGCCTGCCATCGGAGGCGCCGTCATGTCCACCACCGCTGTTTTCACCGTCGACGGCATGAGCTGCGGCCACTGCGAGCGGACGGTCAGCGCCGGCCTCGCCGTCCTGCCGGGCGTCACCGACGTCAGCGCCGACGCGCCGAGCGGCCGGGTCACCGTGGCCTCGGCACAGCCGCTGGACGACGCCCTGGTCCGCGGTGTGGTCGACGGGGCGGGGTTCACCTTCGTCGGGCGGGCCTGAGGGCGGTCCGGGAGGCGCGGAGGGGTCCGCCGGCGGCTGCCGACGGACCCCTCTGCGGTTCCGGTCCCGGTGGGACCCGTGGGTCCCGCGTCAGCCCATGCTCTTCGCGCCGTCCAGGGACTCCCGGATGATGTCGGCGTGACCGGCGTGCTGGGCGGTCTCGTTGGCGATGTGCAGCAGCACCCGGCGGGCCGACCACTCGGCGTCCGCCTCGAACCAGGGGGCCTTCGGCAGCGGCTGGGCCGCGTCCAGGTCGGGCAGGGCGGCCACCAGCTCGTCGGTGCGGGCCGCCACCTCGGCGTACGCCGCGAGGACACCGGCCAGCGTCTCGCCGGGCAGCATGCGGAACTGGTCCGAGCGGCGGGCGAAGTCCTCCTCGGTCCAGCTGGTGAAGTCGGGCATCGCGGCCGGACCCCGCACGATGAACTCGGCCCAGAGACGCTCGACGTCGGTCACGTGCTTGATCAGGCCGCCCAGACACAGCTCGCTCGCACAGGTCCGCAGGCCGGCCTGCTCGTCGGTGAGGTCGCGGGTGGTGAAGCGCAGGAAGTGCCGCTGCTTCTCCAGGGCCGTCAGGAGGTCGGCGCGCTCGCCGGTCAGCTGTCGGGCGGCGGTGTTCGTGGTCATCGTCATGGCCTTCCGTTCGTTCCTGCTCCCTCGGACAAGAACAACGCTACGGACCATTGCGGCCACTTTCCGTCCTGAATTCCGGGGAGAATCGGAGGCATGGCGAACACCAGCACCCGGACGCTGCGACTGCTCTCCCTGCTCCAGACCCACCGGTACTGGCCGGGCGAGGAACTGGCCGACCGGCTCGGCGTCTCCGTCCGCACCCTGCGGCGCGACATCGACCGGCTGCGCGAACTCGGCTACCCCGTCGAGGCCCAGCGCGGCGTCGACGGCGGCTACCAGCTGGCCGCGGGCGCCGCGCTGCCGCCGCTGGTGATCGACGACGAGGAGGCGGTGGCCCTCGCGGTGGGCCTGCAGGCGGCCGCCGAGAGCCCGGTGGAGGGCGTCGCCGAGGCCTCGGTGCGGGTGCTGGCGAAGGTGGTCCAGGTGATGCCGGCCCGGCTGCGGCGGCGGGTGGAGGCACTGCGCGCGATGACCGTCCCGGTGGACTGGGGGCAGCAGGCGGGCGCGGGCGTCGACCCGGACGTCCTGACGGTGGTGGCGCTCGCCTGCCGGGACGGCGAACGGGTGCGGTTCTCCTACACGGCTGCCGCCGGGCAGGGCACGGAACGGCACGTCGAACCGCACCGGCTGGTCTGCCTGAAACGCCGCTGGTACCTGGTCGCGTACGACCTCGACCGGGCCGACTGGCGCACCTTCCGCCTCGACCGCCTCAGCGCCCCCTCCGGCACCGGCGCCCGCTTCGCCCCGCGTGTCCTCCCGGCGGCCGACGCCGCGGAGTTCGTCCGGGCGAGCGTCGACGGCATCTCCCGGCCGCACCGCGTGGAGGCCCTGATCGAGGCACCGGCGGAGCGGGTCCGCGCCCATGTCGGCCGCTGGGCCACCGTGGAGCCCGTCACCCCGCACCGCTGCCGCCTGCGGATGACCGCCGACTCGCTCGACTGGCCCGCGATGGCCCTCGGCTCCCTCGGTGCCGAGTTCCGGGTGGTCGCCCCGGACGCCCTGCGGACCCTGCTCGCCGACTGGAGCACCCGCTTCGCCCGCGCGGCGGGGGAGTAGGGGGCGGGACGTCGGGGCGCGCCGTCGGGACGCGCCGTCAGGGGCCTCGTCAGGGGGCGATGGCGTCGAGGGTGGCGCGGAGACGGGCGAGGACGGCCGGGAGGTCGGAGAGCGGGGGCGTGGCGAGGGCCAGACGGAGGGCGCCCGGGTGGTGGGGGGTGGTGGCGAAGGCGTCGGCGGTGGAGATCAGGATGCCCTCGGCGGCCAGGGCGGCGGCCGCGTGGTCGGGGCGCTGGTGGGGTTCGAGGGTGAGCCAGCGGATGTAGGAGGTGGGGTGCGCGGTGCTGGTCAGACCGGCCAGGGCGGCACCGGCGACGGCCTGGCGGGCCGCGGCGTCCGTGCGGCGCTCCCGCTCCAGCCGGGCCACCGTGCCGTCGGCGAGCCAGCCGGTGGCGAGAGCGGTGACCAGGCCGGGCGCGCCCCAGGCCGCGGTGCGCAGGTGGGTGGTGGCGGCCCGGAGCAGGTGGTCCGGCAGGACGGCGAAGCCGAACCGCAGGCCCGGCGCCACGCTCTTGGAGAGGCCGGCCAGGTAGCAGGTGCGCCCGGGTGCGAGGGCGTGCAGCGGTGGCGGCGGCGCGGCCTCCAGGAAGGCGTACGTGCCGTCCTCGACCAGCGTGAAGCCGTGCTCGGCGGCGAGCCGGACGAGCCGTTCGCGCCGCGTCCGGTCGAGCACCCAGCCGAGCGGGTTGTGGACGGTCGGCTGGGTGTACACCACCCGCACCGGCCGGGCTCGGCAGAGCCGGTCGAGCGCGTCGAGGTCCGGGCCCGCCGCGGTGACCGGGACGGGGGCCAGGTCCAGCCCGTGGGCGGTGGCGAGCAGCTTGATGCCCGGGTAGCCGAGCGCGTCCGCTGCGAGCACGTCCCCGGGGCGGGTGAGCGTGCGCAGGACGCAGTCCAGGGCCTGCTGCGCCCCGCTGGTCAGCAGGACGTTCTCGGGTGCGGTGTCGATCCCGCGGTCCAGCAGATGGGTGGCCACCACCGCCCGGTCGTGCCGGTGGCCGCCCGGCGGGTGCTGGCGCAGCAGGGCCTCGGCGTCGCCGGAGGAGGCGAGCGCGCGCAGGGCCTGCCGCAGCTGGTCGCCCTGCCCGGGGGCGAGCGGCTGGTTGAAGGAGAGGTCGGCCACCCGGGGCACCGGGAGCGCGCGCGAGGGTTCGAGGCCGTCGAAGCCGGAGCGCAGCCGGACGAAGGTGCCGCGGCCCTGCTCGCCCACCACCAGTCCGGCGGCGGCCAGTTCGGCGTACACCCGGGTGGCGGTGGCGAGGGCGATCCGCCGCTCGCGGGCGAGCGCGCGGTGGGTCGGCAGGCGGGTGCCGGCCGGGAGCGCGCCGGAGCGGATGGCGGTCGCGTACTCGTCGACGACGGCCTTGTAGGAGGGCGGTCGCACCGGTCACCTGCCGTTCCTGGGAGTGGGGGCGCGGGGCGTGCGGGCGCGTGCGGGGGAGCGCGTGGGGGAGTGTACCCGGGTGTATCCAGGACAATAAGTGGATTGTCCTGGGCGGGTGTTCCTAGCCTCGAACCACCCAGCAGCGAGGCCAGGAACGGAGCCCACCCCCATGACCATCCGCAGCGAGCGGGACCGGCACGTCGTCACCCTCACCATCGACCGGGAGAAGAAGCTCAACGCCCTCGACTACCCGACGATCGACGCACTGCTCGCCGAGCTCGACGGCATCGACGCCGACGACACCGTCCGCGCCGTCATCCTCACAGGCGCCGGCGGGCGGGCGTTCAGCGCGGGCGCCGACATCCCGTCGCTGGCGGCCAGCGTCGCGGGCGGGCCGGAGCGGGCGCTGCGCGAGTTCGTCCGGCGCGGGCACACCCTCACCCGGCGGATCGAGGAGTTCCCCAAGCCGGTCATCGTGGCCGTCAACGGCCTGGCCTACGGCGGGGGTTGCGAGATCACCGAAGCCGCCCCGCTGGCCGTCGCGGCCGAGCACGCGACCTTCGCCAAGCCGGAGATCTCGCTCGGCTTCCCGCCGCCCTTCGGCGGCTCCCAGCGACTGCCCCGGCACGTCGGCCGCAAGCGCGGCCTGGAGATGATCCTCACCGGCGACCCGATCCCGGCCGCCCGCGCCGCCGGGATCGGCCTGGTCAACTCGGTCGTCCCGGCGGACGAACTGCTGGACACGGCCCGGGACCTGGCCGACCGGATCATCCGGCACGCACCGACGGCCGTGGCCGCCTGCCTGCGCGCGGTGACCCGGGGCGTCAACCTGCCGATCGACGAGGGGCTCGCGGTCGAGGCGGCGGCCTTCGCCGCGACGGTGCCGACCGAGGGCGTACGGGAGGGGATCCGGCGCTTCCTGGACCGCTCGTCCTCCTGAGGCCGGGCCCGGGCGGGGGGAACCGGAGCCGTTGTCCGCGGGCGGCCGCGGGCCTGATCACGGCGGGATGGCGGATCTGCTCGCGCGTGACCGCCCTCCGCGCCGCCTCGCCCGCCGCCAGGCGGCCGACCTCCTCGAACTGCCTGAATTCCCCGGGGTGTTCGCCGTCCGGGAGGCCGGGTTCAGCCGCTCCGAGGAGCACAACCAGCTGATCGTCGAGGGGTCGGGCGCCGACCCGGCGGCGGACGCCGGACCCGGCCCGGTCAGTCGGCCTGCGGTGCGGCGGCGGGGGGAGTCCCGCGGCCGCAGTGGGCGGCCACGGTGTCGGCGAAGGCGCGGGCGAGCGGGCCGAGGTTCTCCCAGTCCCGGACGGCCCAGCCCGCGGTGAGGGCGGGCAGGTCGGGCAGCGGGAGCAGACGCAGGCCGGGATGGCCGGGGCCCTGCCACTGCGGGAGCGCGGGGACGACGGCGTGGCCGAGGCCGAGTTCGGCGAGCAGGATCGCGGTGTCCCAGTCCGCGACGCTGGTGTCGAAGACCGGCCGGATGCCCGCCTTCCCCAGCCAGGCCTCGACCTGGGAACGGGAGACGGAGTTCTGCGGGAGCCCGATCAGCCGGGCGTCCTGGAGGTCGGCGGGCGAGAGCCGGGCCCGGGCGGCGAGCGGGTCGCCCGCCGCGACCGCGAGCACCCAGGGCAGCTCGACCACCGGCCGCTGGTCGATGCCCCGGGCCGGGACACCGAGGGTGATCCAGGCGAGGTCGACCCGGCCGGCGGTGAGCGACTCCAGGCAGCTGCGGCTGGAGACCTCGGTCTGGAACTCCAGGCTGACCTGGGGGAAGCGCCGCCGGAAGTCGACCACGGCCGCGGACATGAAGTGCCGGATGCTGGTGGCCCCGGTGGTGATCCGCACGGATCCGCCTTCGCCGCGGGCGAGTTCGGCGATCCGGTGCAGCGCGTGGTCGATGCTGCCGAGGCCGGCGGCGACCGCCGTGCGCAGCAGGTTCCCCGCCCTGGTGGGGACGACTCCGCGGGGGTGGCGCTCGATCAGGGCGAGGCCGACCTCCCGTTCGAGCCGCTTCACGTGCTGGCTGACGGCGGACTGGGTGCGGTTCAGGTCGCGGGCGACGGCGCTGAGCGAGCCGGCCCGGCAGACCGCGGCGAAGACGCGGAGGTCGTCAATGGTCACGGAGACCCAAGGTATCCCTTGGGGGTGCCCCAGCACATCGGCGGATTGACTTGGGTGTTGCGGGGGATCGATCATCGAAGCAGGGCCCAGGGCGGCAACCCGCCCGCAGCCCCGCCGGCGTTCCGGACGCGATGGCGGGGCGCGGGCGGGTGTCGACCCGCGACGACGGACGAGAGCGGCGTGCGAGCGCCGTGACGAGGGACAGGGGGAACGGGGATGCGGTACGCCGACGGTCCGGGTGCGCGGTGCGAGGTGTTCGTCGCGGCGCCGGTGGAACGGGTGTGGGAACTGGTGACGGACATCGCCCTGCCGGCCCGGCTCAGCCCGGAGCTGCGACGCGTCGCCTGGCTGGACGGCGCGGACGGCCCCGCGGTCGGCGCCCGCTTCGAGGGGCACAACAGCCGCAAGGACATGCCCGACTGGCGAACGGTCTCCGAGGTCACCGAGCTGACCGGGGTGACGGAACCGGCCGGGGTGACGGAACCGGCCGGTCCGCACGGCCGGCACGTCTTCGCCTGGGGCGTGATGGACGCGGACGGCCGCTACGGCGAGCCGGTGTCGGACCTCGCCGGAGCGCTCGCCCGGTGGCGCTTCGAGCTGACCTCCGAGGACGGCGGCACCCGGCTGTGCCAGTCGGTGGTGGTGGGCCCGGGCCGCAGCGGTGCCAGCCTGTACATCGACGCCGAGCCGGAGCTGGAGGAGCGGATCGTCGACTTCCGGCTGAACGAGCTGCGGACCGGCATGACGGCGACCCTCGACGGCATCAAGTCGCTGGCCGAGCAGCCCTCCTGAGGCCGGCCACCCGCGGAACCGGGTGGCGGGAAAGCTGAGAGGACCCGGGAGCGTAGCCTGCTCCCGGGCCCCTGATTGCCGCCCAATTGCGCACACCGGCACGTTTAAGGGCCGCGGATCAGATTGAAATCGACGCGTTCTACCTTTGAACTACCGTGCCACGGAGCGGCACAGACGGGACTTGAACCCGCATTCGTCGATATTCGTCCGCACCCGGTCGATCCGGTGTTCGGCGGCGAATGCTGAGACTGGAGCGAGAGTCTGAGATTCAGGGGGCCTGCCTCTGCCTGCCTTGGGCTACCCCGGCCGGTGGCGCCGGGAGGAGGATTCGAACCTCCACTGTGACCCCTCGTCAGCTTCAACGTCAGTTTCAGCTTTTCGCACCGCGCAGCGCACGCACCCGTCCGGCTCCCCGGTCGGGTCCGCGTCGCGCCCGGTGCACCCGCCCGGCTCCCCGGGCGGGCGATCATGGGGCTACCGGAACAGGTAGCCGAAGACGGCGTCGCCCACCCGCTGGTCGGTGACCTCGACCGCGTTGGCCTCCTCGCGGGCGAACTTCACCGCCTGCTGGAGCTTCTCCACCCGCTCGGCGAGCTCGTTCACCCGGCGGGCCGGCAGCGCGCCGGAGAACTTGACCGTGGTCCAGTAGCCGACCGCGACGTCCTCGTAGTAGACCTCGACCTGGGCCGGGTGCTTCTCGGTGGCCTCGGCCTTCACGTGATTGCGCGGCACCTTCTTGGTCCGGATGGTGCGCACCGGCTCGGTCTTCCAGGAGTCGGTGGACGGGTCGAGGTTCCAGGACTCGGAGGCGTCCAGCACCGGGAGCTTCTTCACGAAGGTGAACAGGTCGGTGAGCTGCTTCTCCAGGAAGAGCAGGTACGGCACCGGCACCCGGGGGAGCAGCACCTGGCCGTCCACCACCACGTCGGCGCGGGCGTCGATGTTCGCCCAGTCCTTGGTGGCCGTCACGTCGAAGAGCCGGGTGAGAGTGTTCGCCGTCGACCGCAGGATGTCCTCGGCCTTCAGCTGCACCCGGGTCGACTCCGGCGGGAGCTGCTCGCCCTCCTCGTCCTTGGGCTGGTAGGCGCGGGAGATCCCGGCCAGCAGCGCGGGCTTCTGCAGGTCCTGGTGGGCCTGCGTCAGCTCCTGGAAGGACTTGGACTTGACGCCCTTTTCAACGGCGATGATCTGGTTCAGCTTTGCCACGCCGGGGACGCTATCAGTCGTGAACTGATCGGCAACACTGAATTATTGACCGATCGGCTGACCGATCGGGCGGGGCGGGGCGGGCGAGGAGAGCCGTGCGTGCGAGGAGAGCCGTGCGTGCGCCAGGCCGCGCGCCGGCCGCGGCGTACTGGTCCGATCGGGTGATGCCCCGGGCCATCCCGGCCCGTCCAGGTCGTGGGAGGCCGGTTCGACGGCGGTCGGCGGGCTAGGTTCGTCCCCGTGATCGGCAATGACGTGGTTCTGGCGCTGGTGGTGCTCACCGCGCTGGGGTTCGACTTCACCAACGGGTTCCACGACACCGGCAACGCCATGGCGACCTCGATCGTCACCGGCGCGCTCCCGCCGCGGGTCGCGGTCGGCGTCTCGGCGGTCCTGAACCTGGTGGGCGCCTTCCTGTCGACCGCGGTCGCCGCGACGATCGCCAGCGGCCTGGTGCAGAGCCACGACGTGACGCTGACCGTGGTCGTGGCGGGCCTGACGGGCAGCATCCTGTGGAACCTGGCGACCTGGTACGTCGGGATCCCGTCGAGCTCCTCGCACGCGCTGATCGGCGGCGTGGTCGGGGCGACCATGGCGGCGGCCGGCGCCTCCGCCGTCAAATGGCAGGGCCTCGTCGCCAAGGTGATCGTGCCGGCCGCCCTGTCGCCGTTCATCGCGGGCTCGGTCGCCGCCCTCGGCACCTACCTCGTCTACCGCCTCACCCGCGGGGTCGACGAAGGCGCCCGCACGCGCGGCTTCCGCGGCGGCCAGGTCGGTTCGGCCTGCATGGTCTCGCTCGCCCACGGCACCAACGACGCGCAGAAGACCATGGGCGTCATCACCCTGGCCCTGATCGCCAACGGGACGCTGAGCGCCGACGCGAAGGCCCCGGTGTGGGTGATCGCCTCCTGCGCCATGGCCATCGCACTCGGCACCTACGTCGGGGGCTGGCGGGTCATCCGGGCGCTGGGCAAGGGACTGGTGGAGATCGAACCGCCGCAGGGGATGGCCAGCGAGTCGGCCTCGGCCGCCGTCATCCTCTGCTCCGCCGACTTCGGCTACTCGCTCTCCACCACTCACGTCGCCACCGGGTCGATCCTCGGATCGGGGGTCGGCAAGAAGGGCGCGGTCGTGCGGTGGAACATCGCCGGCCGCATGGTGGCGGCCTGGCTGCTCACCCTCCCCGCCTCGGGACTGGTCGGGGCACTGGCCTACTGGGCCGCCCTCGGCATCGGCGGCACCGGCGGCGTCGTGACCGTCTTCGCCGTTCTGGTGGCGGCGTCGATCGCCTTCTTCGTCGCCTCCCGCTACCCGGCCGTCACCCCGGAGAACGTCAACGCCGCGTGGACCGGCTCGGTCGTGCCGGAGCCCGAGACTCCCCCCGACAAGGTGCGCCTGTGAACTCCTGGGTCAATGTC
This sequence comes from Kitasatospora sp. NPDC036755, assembly GCF_040636595.1. Classification (NCBI taxonomy): domain Bacteria; kingdom Bacillati; phylum Actinomycetota; class Actinomycetes; order Kitasatosporales; family Streptomycetaceae; genus Kitasatospora; species Kitasatospora sp. NPDC036755. The sequence goes on along the minus strand of NZ_JBEZUT010000009.1, from coordinate 18,430 downwards.
GACGCGCTCTGGAAGATCGTCGTGGTCGGGATCCTCGCCGGCGCCGGCCTTCCCGCGCTGTTCGCCGTCGGCGTGCGCGCCCTCTACCCGTCGGTGGGAGGCGCTCAGGAGGCGGGAGGCGGCCGGGCCGCGGGCTCCCGCCCCACCGGCGGGGCGCTCGGCTACGCCGTTGCCGCGGTGTGCTTCGCGGTGGTCCTCGCCGCGATCGGCCTGGGCATCTTCGTGATCGTCAACCACCGCTGAGCGCAGCCCGAGCGGTGCCTCCTGGTCTTCCTGGGCCTGCTGTTCGCCGGGGTCGGCGGGGCGCCGGGCGGGGGAGGGCGGAGAGGTCATGTCCCCCAGGTAGCGGCCGCCCGGGCCGCGCCGGGCCGGGCATCGCCCGGAGGTGCGCAGGTGACGGCTCGCCGGTCCATCGCCTACTGTTACAGAGCGGTGACGTTCCGTCCACAACCCGTGTGCGGGGCGGTGCGTCCTGCAGAGTGACAGAGCCCGAGTCGCACCGCTCGTGCCTTCGGGCCGAACCCTCCTCGTAAGGGATGCACCTGTGATCGTCTCCAAGCGGAACTCCCTGCGCCTGGCCGCCGTGACCACCCTCAGCGCGCTCTCCCTCGCCGTGGCGGGCACCGCCATGGCGGACGCCCCCGTCTCCCAGCCCGCCCCCGTCACCCAGCCCGTGCCCGCCGCGCAGGCCGGGATCACCGCGAAGCCGTCGGTCTCCTCCGTCCAGGCGTGGCAGCTGTTCCGCGTCACCGGTACGACCACCGGCCTCGCGCCGGGCAGCACGGTGACGCTGCAGCAGAAGCAGAACGGCGCGTGGGTCACCCTGCCCGCCTCCGTCACCACGACCCGCGACGGGTCCTACTCGCTCGGCGTGAAGCTCGGCATCAAGGGCCTGAACGAGCTGCGCATCGTCAGCGGGAGCACCGCCTCGCCCGTGTTCACCGTCACCGTGCTCTGACCCGATCCGCACGGCCACCGCTCGTGCGGCCCGGCACCGAAGGGAGGTGCCGGGCCGCACGAGTTCGGCACGTCAGGGGGCCGACTACTCGGTGGGGCGGGAGCCGCGCGGATGCGGTGGGCCGGGATCCAGGCGTTCGAGGATGTGGTCCACTCTCCCGTCGGGCCGGTAGAGGGTGCGGTAGGCGTACGGGTGCGCCGCGCCGGGGAGCGTGACCACGCCCTCGTCGACGACGGTGCGGCCCAGGGTGATGGCGCGCAGCCGCAGATCGACGTCGGGGGGCAGGCCTTCCTGCTCCGGTGGCGGTGGGCGGCGGTGGCGGCCGGGCATGTCCGAAGGTGACCGGGTGGGGAGTGGGGGTGGGGTTCACGGGGTGCTCGGGGCGGCTTCGGTGAGCAGGGGCAGGTAGTGCCGCAGATAGGGCGGGACGGGCAGGTCGAGGACCTCCTCGAAGGGGACCATGCGGACGGCCAACCCCTCGTCGCCGAGCCGCAGGGCGGCGTCGGGGCCGTCCCAGACGGCGTGCAGGACGCGGGTGAGCGGGAGGCCGAGGTCCTGGTGCGGGTCGGGCAGGGGCCGCAGCCCGGTGATCTCGATGCCGGCCTCCTCGCGGACCTCGCGCACAGCGCTCTCCGGGGCGCTCTCGTCGGCCTCCCGCCAACCGCCGATCGGCGTCCAGTGGCCGGGCCAGGGCATGCCCGGCCGGTCCTCGCGCTGGTGCATCAGCAGGCGGCCGGAGCGGTCGGTGACGAAGACCAGGACGCCCTCGAAGTCGTCGCCGTCCGGGGTGGGGTGCTCCAGGTAGAGCGGAACGCCCGAGCGGTGGGCGCGCAGGATCTGCCGCAGCCGCCGGTAGCGGTCCGGGTCCATGAGGGTGCGCCAGTCGTGGGCGCTCTCGAACCGCCACTCGGTGTGCTCGGTGGGATCGAGGCGGATCCGGGCCTGCTGTTCGGCGGTGAGGGTGCCGCCGTCGAAGACGTAGCCGCACGCCGGGACGGGGTGGTGTCCGGTGCCCGCCTGCTCGTGGATGGCGGCGACCAGCCGCCTGCGGGCGACGACCTCGGGGTTCTCGGCGGCGAGGTCGAGGCCGAGTTCCTCCCGGGCCTCGCGCAGGGCGGTGGCGAACGGGGTCTCGCCGCGTTCGACGTTGCCGCCGGGGAAGTTCCAGGTGCCCGGGTCCAGGGCGGAGCGCATTCCGAGGACGCGGCCCTGCGGGTCGGTGACCAGGAAGCAGCCGTAGGAGCTGGGCCGGGCGATGGTGGCGAGGTAGCCGCCGGCCGGACGCCAGCCGGGAACGGCCAGCCGGCCGATCAGCCACTCGATCGCGGTGCGCTCCCCGTCGCCGGTCGGCGGCAGCCCGTCCACGGTGGCCCAGCGGTGGTCGTCGTGATCGGGGGAGAGGGCGATCGGGGAGCCGGCCGGAGCGACGGTGGTGAAGACGAACTGCCGTACCCGCCTTCCGTGTCGGTCGGTGAGGTCGAGGTGCCGCGCGTACTCCGGTGTCGGGCCGGTGAGCCCGGTCTGCTCGGCGAGTTCCCGGGCGGCGCCGGCCGCAGGGTCCTCGTCGCCGTCCCAGGCGCCGTGGGGGTACTCCCATCGGCCGGGCAGGTCGTCGTGCGCGGTCCGGCGGACCATCAGGATCCGTCCTGCCGGGTCGCGGACCACCACGCCGACGTCGATCCGCTCGATGCCCTCGTGCAGGGCCAGGTCGGTCAGCACGTCGAAGTCGATCACCGGGAGGACTCCTCGTTCGGGCGGGTGGGGCTGCTGGTCCGGCCGTCCGCTTGGCCAAGTGGTCGACGCCGGCCGCGAGTTCGGGAGGGTGCGACGGGTCGATGGCGCCTGATGATGGTGCTGTTCGAATGCGGCATTCAAGCGGCTTCACTCGTTCGGATGGTCGGGTGCCGGAGCAGGTTTCGGGTGTCGCGAGCCCTCCGCCGAGTCGGCGGGAGCCCACGGCACGGAGGGGCACGGAGGGGCGCGGAGGGGAGCAAGGTGGGCAGGGACGAACCACGGGGAGCCGACGCGCGTGCGGCGTCCGGCCGGAGGAACGAGGGACGTGAATCGCCGCAAGCGCTACCGGCGGCCGCAACCCGCCCGGGAGGATGGGCACATGGCGGCCGCCGCTCGAAGCGGACGGCGTTGGCCGGACCAGCCTGCTCGACCGACCAGGAGAGCGTCATGCCCACTGCCCCGATCACCTCCGATGACTTCCCCACCAGCCCGCTCGCCCTGCGCTCCGCCGACCCCGCCCGACAGGTCAAGGCCCGCGCCTTCGCCGCCGAGCAGGCGAGCGCCGCCGTCGAAGCGGCCGGCCTGCTGGCCCGGGCATGGGAGAGCGCCCCGGACCGTCCGGCCCGGGTGGCCGCGCTGGCCACCGTCCACGCGCGACTGGTCGACTGGCGCTACCGCCTCGCCGTCACGATGGGACCGCCGCCCGGCGCCGGGACCGCCTTCGACCCGGAGCGCTTCCGCACCCCGATCCGGGACGGCGACACCAACTACGACCGCCTCGGCGAGGTCCGAAGACTGCGCGAGGGCGCGGCGTGGGACCGGGCCACGCGCACCTACACCGGAGGCCGCGCGACCCCGGCCTGGGACGCCATGCTCCGCTACGGCCGTCTCGCCGAGGAGCGCTTCGCCGCCGAGGGCGTCGAGGGCGACACCCTCCAGAACTGGGCACTGCTGCCGGACGGACGGCGGATCGCCGGCAACCGCATCCTGCGGGGCGACGCCGCCCGCCGCATCGACGCCGAACTCATCGCCCGGTACGCGGCCCGGGGCCTGGACGCCTCCTGGGTGGAGGGCGGCGGCAGACCGATCTACACCGCCACCCCCACCCCCCGGGACAGCGCCGCCCTGCACGCCGCCGCCCTCGACCTCCTGGCCCGCCCCCGCCTCACCACGGAGGACTACCTGCTGGCCCGCTACCTGCTCTTCCAGGCCCCGCAGGCCAAGAAGGGGAGCGACGCCGTGACCAGGACCTTCGTCGTCGCGGTCGGTGCCGTCGCGCTTCCCGGCCACGCGCCGGCCCTGACCGAGGACGTGGACCTGCGCTGCTACGTCCTCGGCCAGCCCGTCCTGCCGCCCGCGGTCCGCTGACCGCCGGCTGCCGCGACCGTTTTGTCGATCTCTATCCATCGGGGGAACGGGGCGCTAGGCTGCGGGCTTCCGAGCCGGCACCTGACGGGCCGTGCCCCGGTCGGTGCTTCGGGCCGCCCCTCACCCGGATCCCGCCTGCCGTGGTGCATTCCGTCCTCTTCGGTGCCGGGGACTCCGAAGGGATCTGAAGGAGGGGCGGATGGAGTCGTATCTCGCGCGGGTGGTGAGGTCGGGCAGACGCCGGGCCGACGGTTTCTCCCGCGGCTACCGGCGGGTGGCCCCGGTGGCCCTGCGGGTCAGCGTCGGGGTGGTGTACCTCTGGTTCGGGGTGCTCAAGTTCGTTCCCGGGGGCAGCCCCGCGGAGGACCTCGCCACCCGCTGCATGAGCCTGATGACCTTCGACCTGGTGCCGCCCGGCGTCTCGCGGCCGCTGCTGGCGCTGATGGAGGTCGCCATCGGGGCCGGCCTGGTCACCGGGGTGCTGTTCCGTGTCGTCCTGGCCGTGTTCCTGGTGCACATGACCGGGGTGTTCGCGACGCTCGTCCTGCTGCCGGACGAGGTCTGGCTGCACGGAGTGCCGCCCGTCCCGACGCTGGAGGGGCAGTACATCCTCAAGAACGTCGTGCTGATCGCGGCCTGCCTGGCCGTCGCCGCCCGGGGTGAGGAACGGGCCGAGCCCGGCCCGGTTCCGGGCGGGGCGCCCGAGCCGGCCCCGGGTGGCGGCCAACTCGCCGTCGTCGCGCTCGCGGCCGGCGGGGCCCCCGAGCCCGCGCAGCGACCGTCGGCGGGCTGACTCCGCCACGGCACCGTCCGGTGAGTGGTACGGGGACACCCGTCCGCCGGGGTTTCAGGCGGCGCCGCCCGGGCCCTTCCCGTGCTCCGCGCGCTTGGTCGTGTCCTCCGTCCCGGTCCCGGTCCCAGTCCCGGTCCCGGCCTCGGCCTCGGTCTCGGTCTCGGTCCCGGCCGTGGTCTTGGCCTCGGCCGCGCGCAGCGCCTCGGCGATGCCGTGGAAGCCGCGGCGCTCGGCGTGGGCGCGGGCGGTGACGCCGTCGGCGTCGGGGAGGCGCGGGTCGGCGCCGTGGGCGAGCAGGAGGCCGACGATCTCCTGGTGGGCCGGGCCGCCGTCACCGAGGAGGACGGCTTCGAGCAGGGCCGTCCAGCCGAGGTCGTTGACGTGGTCGGCGTCGATGGCGGTCTCGCCGAGGACCGCGCGGACGTAGGCGACGTGACCGCGCTCGGCGGCGGGGATGACCGACACCCCGCCGTAGCGGTTGCGCAGGCCGAGGTCGGGGCCGCCGGGGAGCAGGGCGCGCAGCATCGGGACGCTGCCGGTGATGCCGGTGACCAGCCAGGGGCTGTTCAGCTGGGCGTCCTGCGCGTTGACGTCCGCGCCGGCCTCGACCAGTAGCCGGGCGACGGCGACCCGGTCGGCGAAGGCGGCCCGCAGCAGCGGCGTGCGGCCCTCGGCGTCACGGGCCTCGACGGACGCACCCGCCGTCAGGGCCGCGCGGACGGCGTCGAGGTCGCCGCGGTCGGCGGCGTCCAGCAGGGCCCGGTCGGCGGGGGAGAGCGGGAGGGCGGTCATGGCGGGTGCTCCTCGGCGGGGTGGGCGGACGTACGACGGCCCCAGCCTGCCGTCCCGGGTGCTCGGGGGCGCCGGAGGGGCGGTCGCCATTGTCGGGCGGAACGGAGGACGGCCGGGTCATCCGATCGGATGACCCGGCCGTCGGCGTTCGGCGGGAGAGTGGAGGGGGGCGGAAGCGCACGGGAGGCGGTGGCCGCGCGTGGCCCGGAGCTACGGCCCGGCCTGGAGCCACGGCGACGCCGGGAACTCCGGCGGCGCCGGGTGCTCGGGCGTCGCCGTCACCAGGACACCGGGTAGCGGACCGGGTGCCGGCCGATCCGGTGGGGCAGCAGGCCGATGAGGACCAGCAGACCGGCGGCCAGCGCGAGCAGCGGGAGGAAGGGCACGGGGTGCGGCGCCTGCAGGACCACGATCACGGCGGTGGCGACGGCCGGGGAGTGCGAGAGGTGGGTGAGCATCATCGCGCCCAGCGAGAGCCCGGCGGCGACGGCCGCGCCCCAGGCGGTGCTGCCGGTGACGGCCAGGGTGGCGAAGCCGATCAGGGCCGATATCAGCTGACCGCCGAGCAGGTTGCGCGGCTGCGAGATCGGCAGTCCGGGCGCGCCGTGCACCAGCGCGGCGCTGGCGGCCAACGGCGGGATCAGCAGCGGTTGGTCGAGAAGTACGCCCACCCCGACCAGGAGGAGCAGGGCGCCGATGGCGAAGACGGTGGCCCGCAGCGCGTGCAGCGGGTGCGGTCCGGGCGTGGCGGCGGGCGGTGGTGTGGGCATGCGTGAGCGACTCCGGACGGGGGACGGGGACCCGGAGATGATAAACAGAATGTTGAAGGAAAGGTTGGACGTTTTGCCTGTCGGACAGATTCCGTCCACGAAGTCGGACCACCCCGGGAACCGGAGCGAGAGCGAGCACCCCATGACCACGCCGTCCGTCACACTCTTCCGGAACGTCCGCCCGTACGGCGCCGAGCGGGCCGTCGACCTGGTCTCCGTGGACGGCCGGCTCGCCGAGCGGGTGCCGGACGGAGCGGTGCCGGAGGTGGTCGAGGGCGCCGGCCGGATCGCCCTGCCCACCCTGGTGGACGCGCACATCCACCCCGACAAGACCGCCTGGGGCGAGCCCTGGTACAGCCGCCGCCCGGCCGGCTCGCTGCCCGAGTACGTGCAGGGCGACGTCGACCTCCACCGGAACCAGCGCACCCCGATCGCCGACCGGGCCCACCGGCTGCTCGGCCACGCCGTGACCCGCGGCACCCGCGCGGTGCGGGCGCACGTGGACGTCGCGCCCGCGTACGGACTGGCCGGCGTGACCGGGCTCGCCGAGGCCCGCGAACGGCTGGCCGGAGTGCTGGACGTGCAGCTGGTCGCCTTCCCCCAGCACGGGGTGCGGCGGATGCCCGGCGCCGGTGCGCTGCTCGCCGAGGCGGCGGCGAGCGGGCTCATCGACGCCATCGGCGGCATCGACCCGGCGGGCTTCGACGGCACCCCGGCCGAGGGCGCGGCCGGCTCGGACGGCGAGGGGCCCGCCCAGCTGGAGCTGCTGTTCGGCCTGGCCGTGCAGCACGGACTGGGCCTCGACATCCACCTGCACGACCGGGGCGAGCGCGGCCTCGGCCCGCTGCGCGACATCGCCGCACTGACCAGGGCGGCCGGACTGGCCGGCAAGGTGGTCGTCAGCCACGCCTTCTGCGTCCCCGAGCTGACCGGCGCCCCGCTCGCCGACCTCGCCGCCGAGCTGGCCGAATCCGGCGTCGGCCTCACCACCGTGGCGCCCTCGGCCCACCAGGTGCTGCCGTTCCGCGAGCTGCGGGCGCACGGGGTGCGGGTCGGGCTGGGCTCGGACGGGGTGCGCGACTCGTGGAGCCCGTACGGCAACGCCGACATGCTGCACCGCGCCCACCTGCTCGGCTGGACCACCGACGCCCGCACCGACGAGCAACTGGCCGACTGCTTCGCACTGGCGGCCGACGGCGGCGCCGAACTGCTGGACCTGCCGGCCGCCGACCTGACGCCGGGCTCGCCCGCCGACTTCCTGCTGGTGACGGGCGAGTGCCTGCCGCAGGTGGTGATCGACCTGCCGGCGCGCGAACTGGTGGTCCGTGCGGGCCGGGTGGTGGCGCGGGACGGGCGGCTCACGGTCTGACGGGCGCGGGCCGACGGGACCTGCCCGGCGCCGGGCGGGCCAGTGCACGGAAGGCCGGTGCACGGAAGGCAGGTGTCGGGCAGGCCGGTGCACGGAAGGTCGTGCCGAACAGGGCGGCCGGGGGGGTAGCCGGAGGACGCGCCGAGCTGTCGGCGTGAGGTTCGGTGCGATGCTCGGGGTGGGGTCCGCGAACGTGGCGGACCCGCCACCCGGGAAGCGTCCGGCGGGCAGCCGGGTGGCCGCGAAGGGGTGGGTTGCTCCGGGGCGGCCGTTGCGGCCGGTTCGGGGGAGCGGGTCGGACCGGGCGGCCAAAAGGAAGGGCGAGCAGAACCAATCCCCCTGCCACTATCAAGCTATACCGTGCCCCGGGGCTTGCGGCAAGGCCCCCGTCATGGCGCAGAATCCCGGCCGTAAGGCCATGACCTGCGGGAACGGGAGTCGTGAAATGCGTGTGTTGATGACGACGTGGGGATCGCGGGGGGACGTCGAGCCGTTGGCCGGGCTGGCGGTGGCGTTGCGGGGGCTCGGCGCGGAGGTCCGGGTGTGTGCGCCGCCGGACGAGGAGTTCGCGGCGGTGCTGGCGCGGGCGGGAGTGCCGCTGGTGCCGCTCGGCCCGTCCGTCCACTCGGTGGTCGCCGGCCCGAAGCCGCCGACCGCGGAGGACGCGTTCCGGCTCGCCCGCGAGCTGGTGGCCGCCCGGTTCGAGACGCTGACGGCCGCGGCCGAGGGCTGTGACGTGCTGCTGGCGACCGGGCTGATGCCGGCCGGTGCGCGGGACGTCGCGGAGAAGTACGGCCTCCACTACGTGTTGGCCTGCTTCCACACCCTCGGACTGCCCTCGCGGCACTTCCGGCCCGGTCAGCGGCCGGGCACGCCGTCCCCGGCGGGCGAGACGGACTACCGGAAGCTGTGGGAGCAGGACGCCCAGCGGGTGAACGGGCTGTACGGGGAGGCGCTCAACAGCCACCGGGCGGAGCTCGGCCTGCCGCCGGTGGAGAACGTCCGCGACCATGTGTTCACCTCGCAACCGTGGTTGGCGGCGGACCCGACGCTGTGCCCGTCTGCGGGCATGACGGAACTCGACGTCCTGCAGACCGGGGCGTGGATCCTGCCCGACGACCGCCCGCTCCCGGCCGACCTGGAGGCGTTCCTGGACGCCGGTGAACCACCCGTGTACGTCGGCTTCGGCAGCATGGCCGCCTACGCCCCGGAGGGCATCGCGAAGGTGGCCGTCGAGGCGGGCCGCGCGCACGGCCGCCGCGTGCTCCTCGCTCGCGGCTGGGCCGGACTCGCCCCGATCGACGACCGCGAGGACTGCCATGTCGTCGGGGAGGTGAACCAGCAGGTCCTGTTCCGCCGGGTGGCCGCCGTCGTCCACCACGGCGGTGCGGGCACCACGACGACCGCGGCCGTGGCGGGCGTGCCGCAGGTGATCGTCCCCCGGATCGCCGACCAGCCCTACTGGGCGGGCCGGGTGGCCGAGTTGGGCATCGGTGTGGCGCACCTCGACCGCACGCCGACCGTCGACTCGCTCTCCGCCGCGTTCGCCACGGCCCTGGCGCCGGAGACTCGGGTGCGGGCGGAGGCCGTCGCGGGCGGCATCCGCACCGACGGGGCGACGGTGGCCGCGAAGCTGCTGTTCGAAGCCGTGGGCCAGAAGGCGCCGGCCGTGGCCGGGTGAGGTCCGGCCCCGGTGCCGGTGCCGGTGCCCGTGATGTGTGAACGGCGGCTGGGGCCGGGTGAGTCAGGCTCCGAATCGGTCTCCTTCCGATCGATCAGGGGCGGATGTCGGTCTGCGCGCGGCCGGTTCCGGCGGCGATCACGCGAGCGGCCGCCGGGTGTCGGCCCGGTCGGTTAGGGTGCCCACCGGCGCGCCCGGTCACCGCAGGCCGTGCGCGAGGGGAGGGCGGCATGACCGAGGGCACGCACGGGGGAGCCGAGCAGGACGGCGACGGCATCCAGTGGCTCGCGGAGATCGGCCGGTCGAGCACCGGTCGGTCGTCAACGGGTGGGAGCGGTACGGACGGTGAGGTCGGCGGCGTCGTCTTCGCCCGGGGGATCACGCCCGAGGAACTCGCCCGCCGGATGGGCGCCGATCCGGCCACCGCGACCGAGCCGATCAGTGACACCGAGATCCGGGACCTGGACATCGAGGTCTACCGCCCCGGTGACGACGGGGACGGCGTGATCCGGGTCGGCGCGTGCGCCGGCTGGACGTTCGCGATCGAGTACGGGGACTCCACCGGAGGCGAACTGCTCACCGAGATAGCGCGCGACGGAGCCGAGGTGGTGCACTTCCGCCCGATGCCGGAACAGCGGCCGGCCCTGCTCGACTACGCCCGGGACGGCGCCGTGCTGTGCGGCTTCGGCCTCGGCGAGGAGCGCTGGCGCTGGGGCCAGGAGCCGGACCTGCTGGTGCCGGACCTCGTCGCCGCCGGAGTGCTGGAGGCCGACGGCGTGACCTCCTGCGCTCCCGGGCGACAGCCCGACGGGGCCGCCCGCCGCCGCACCCTCGGCGCCGTCGAGCGGCGCTTCGGGCTGAGCCTGCCCCGGGGAGCCCTCGGCGGGCTGCGGCTGCCGGCGTACGCGGTGCGGGGAACCCCGGGCATGGCGCTGCGCTGAGGGCGTGCGCCGACGACCGACGAGGCCGGGGGTACGGGGACCGCTGCGGAGGCCCGCGCGGAAGGCAGCGAACAGGGCGAGGCGCAGGACCGGAAACAGAGACGGAGACAGGGGCAGGGACAGCCACAGCGACAACGCGGGGGGCGGGAAGAGAACGGTCACGACAGGGCTCCTTCCGGGGACCCTCGGACGGGGCCCCGATGGCGTTCATCCTTGCGCGGTGCAAGGCCGTCGCACATGTGCCGATCGGGAGGTTCCCCGGGCGTGACCATGCTCTCCACCCTGCCGATCGGCAGGGTGGAGAACCGGAGCGGGCGGCCGGCCCGGAGACGGGCTCGCAGGGACGCGGGGCAGGGCGGAGGCGCGCCCTCCTCGCCCGGCCGGACTGGCCGTCACCCGGTCGGCCGGTGGCAGTCGGTTCGGCGCACGCCCCCCGTCCGGAGGTCTCCGCAGAGCATCGCCGGGTCCGGGCCCCTAGGGTCTGTGGTGCGTCGACGAACCGAGCGCCGGGCGCACGCCGCCCCGCAGCGGGCCGGAGCGTCCGGCGGGCCCGAGACCGCGCCGGGGTACCCGGCCGACCGAGAGGTGGACCCGACCCCATGCACACCGTCGTCCGTGGTGCCGGAGCGCTCGGCCTGACCGTCCTGCTGCTCACCGCCGCCACCGGTTGCCAGGGCGACGGTTCCTCCGCCGCCGAGCCCGCCCCGGCCACCGGCGCGGCGGCAGGAGCGGGCGCCGCCGCCACCGGATCGGCCGCCCAGCCACTGGACTGGCACGCCTGCGCCGCCCCCACCAGCGCGCAGGGCGAGGGCACCGCGCCCGCCGTCGACTGGCAGTGCGCGACGCTGAAGGCCCCGCTGGACCACACCAAGCCGAACGGCACCACGATCGACCTCGCGCTGATCCGCAGCCGGGCCAGGGACGAGCAGCAGCGGATCGGCTCGCTGCTGTTCAACTTCGGCGGCCCCGGCGCCTCGGGCGTGGCCACCCTGCCGGCCCTCGCCGCGACCTACTCCTCCCTCAACTCCCGCTACGACCTGGTGAGTTTCGACCCGCGCGGAGTGGGTGCCAGCGCCGGGGTGACGTGCCTGGACGACCGGGCGATGGACGCCGCGACCGCCGCCGACAGCACCCCCGAGACCCCCGGCGAGGTGAAGGCGCTGGACGACAGCAACGCCCGGTTCGCCGCCGCCTGCGAGCGCAACTCCGGCCCGGTGCTGCCGTACGTGGACACCGAGAGCGCCGCGCGCGACATGGACCTGATGCGGCAGGCGCTGGGCGACGAGAAGCTGTCCTACTTCGGCATCAGCTACGGCACCCAGCTCGGCGGCGTCTACGCCCACCTGTTCCCGCAGCAGGTCGGCCGGATGGTGCTGGACTCGGTGGTCGACCCGACCAAGGACCCGCAGCAGTCGGCGCTCGGCCAGGCCCAGGGCTTCCAGCTCGCCCTCGCCGACTTCATGAAGGCGTGCGCCGCCCAGGCCGGAGCCACCTGCCCGACCGGCACGGGCGGGGACGAGGGCACCGCGAAGGTCGCCGCGCTGGTGCAAAAGCTGGAGCAGTCGCCGCTGCCGACCGCGCAGGGGCGGCAGCTCACCGAGAGCCTGGCGGTCACCGGGATCGCGGCCGCGCTGTACAGCCAGGAGTCCTGGCCCGCGCTGGCCGCCGGGCTCACCGAGGCGATGGAGCAGGGGACCGGCGACACGCTGCTGAAGCTCGCCGACGCGCTGAACGGGCGCGACGCGCAGGGCCACTACAGCAACCTGAACGCCGCGAACCGGGCGATCAGTTGCGTGGACGCCCGGCAGCGCTACTCGGACCAGGACGTGCAGCAGCAGCTGCCGCAGTTCCGCGCCGCCTCCCCGGTCTTCGGGGCGTACACGGCGTGGGGCCTGACCGGTTGCACCGGCTGGCCCGTTCCCGGCCGGACCGCCCACCCCGAGGTCTCCGCGCCGGGGGCCGCCCCGGTCCTGGTGGTCGGTACCACCGGAGACCCGGCCACCCCGGTGGAGGGCGCCCGGACGATGGCGCAGCAGCTCGGCGCGGGCGTCGGCGTCACCGTCACCCTGCAGGGCGAGGGGCACGGGGGCTACAACACGGGCAACGCGTGCCTGAAGCAGACCGTGGACGCCTACCTGTTGGACGGCACGGTGCCGGCGGACGGGACGACGTGCGGTTGAGCGGTTGAGAGGTTGAGCGGCCGGGGAGGCGGGGAGGCAGGGAGACCGGGGTGAGGTGCGGCCGGATGGTAGGCCGGGCGGGAAAGTGGCCCACTGGATCATCCGTTGATTGGCTCTGGAGAGTGGGCCAGTCCGGCGCTAGCCTCTCCGGTGTGACGATAAATATGACGAATGATGTGGCGAGCGACGTGACGGCCACCGCGCCCGACCTGGACCAGCGCTCCGGCAACGGCCGCACGACCGACAACGACACCGTCAAGGTCGACTTCTACTTCGATCCCGTCTGCCCGTTCGCCTGGATCACCTCCCGGTGGATCCTGGAGGTCGAGCGACAGCGCGAACTCGACCTGAACTTCCGGGTGATGAGCCTGTCCGTGCTCAACGAGGGCCGCACCGACCTGCCCGAGCGGTACCAGCGCCTGATGACCACCGGCTGGGGCCCGGTACGGGTCTGCATCGCCGCCGCCGAGCAGCACGGTCCACAGGTCCTGCGCGCGCTGTACACCGAGCTCGGCACCCGGCTGCACGACCAGGACCGGGCCGCCGACGACGCCCTCCTCCGGGAGGCGCTGGCGGCGGCGGGCCTGCCCGAGGAACTGGCCGGGGCGGCCGACAGCACCGCGTACGACGAGGCCCTGCGCAAGAGCCACCACGAGGGGATGGACCCCGTCGGCGAGGAGGTCGGCACGCCGACCATCCACGTGGACGGCGTCGCGTTCTTCGGTCCGGTGCTGAGCGCCGTGCCGCGCGGCGAGGACGCCGTGCGGGTCTTCGAGGGGGTGCGGCTGCTGGCCGGGTACCCGAAGTTCTTCGAGCTCAAGCGGACCCGGACGGGCGGGCTCGACTTCTCCTGAACCGCCTGAACCGGACCGGTGCCCCGACCGCCGGGTCGTCAGTTCCGGCGGCGCTGCTTGATCTTGATCGGTCCCGACCGCGGGTGGCCGGTCACGGTCAGCGTCGGGCAGCCGGGCTCCGCGAGTTCGGCGGCCTTGTTGACGATGTTCCCGGTATTGGTGCTCGACGGGTCTATCCGAACGCCCCAGCCGCGCGGGACGATCAGCCGGATGTGGCCCATGCCGGTCGACGCCGTGACCGCGATCTCCCGGTGGGCGCACCTGGCCTCGGTGAAGTCGATGGTGAGCAGGGAGATCCTGGTCTCCGCGACGATCCGGCGGGGCACGGACCACCGGCCGCCCTGCGTCAGGTTGTTCATCCGGGGCCGGAGCACGAGGACGTCCTCCGTCGCGGACTCGGCATCGGCCCCGGCACGGCCGCCGAGGTCCGCCACCAGGGCGTCGAGTTCGCGGTACGTGCGGGCGGCGTAGGCCCGGTCGAGCCGCTCCTCCAGTTCCCCGAGGTCGATGCGGCCCTCGCCGGCGGCGATCCGCAACTGTTCGGCCACCGCCTCCCGGTCGCTGTCCCCGGCCCGGGGTTCCACGGGGGCCTCGGCCGGCCCGGGTATCGCGGGCAATTCCTCGTTGACCATGTGGCTACTCTAGGTCACGGACCGCTCGGGCCGACAGCTTGATCATCAACTCACCGGGCCCCGTTGCCCCTTGCGGTGGGAGGGGCGGCCGGAGCGACTGCCGGGCCCCCTACCCGCCCCCGGCCCGGTGTCGAGCGGGCCGTACTCCCCCGAGTGGACCGCAGTCACCCCCTCCGGGCTCCCGTCCGGGCGCCGACCGACCGACCATGGAGGGGCGGAGGCCGTCGGGCCCCGCGAGAGGCGGTGAGCGTGGATGATCGTACGAATCCGGCTGCGCGCTGCCCGTCAACCCGCGACCCCACCCGGCTCCGGCCCCGGCTCCGGCCGCAGCTCCGGCTCCGGTCCGGGCCCCCGCCAGGGCTGGGGCCAGCCACGGGGACCCGGCCAGGGACGGAACCAGGGCCAGGGCGGTCCCGGGGGCCCCGGCGGTCCGGCCAAGCCCCCGCCGCCGTCGTGGCGCCGCTGGCTGCTGCCCCTCGCCGTACTGGCGACGCTGCTCCTGGTGGTGCTCTTCTCCAACCCCGGCAAGCCTGGCACCCGCTTCGGCTACACCGACTTCGTCAACCGGGTCGACGCCGGCCAGGTGCAGACCGTGGACGTCAGCGACACCGGCGGGGTGAGCGGCACCCTCAAGGACGGCACCCACTTCACCAGCCAGATCCCCACCGCCCTGGACACCTCCCGGCTCAGCAGCGCGCTCTCCGACCACCACGTGACCGTCACCGGCAGCCGGAGCAGCAGCGGCGGCTCGATCTGGTCCACCCTGCTGCTGTTCCTGCCGCTGCTCGTCTTCGGCGCGCTCTTCCTCTGGTCCGGCCGGATGGCCGCCCGCTCGCTGGGCGGCGGCCTGAGCGCCATCGGGCGGTCCCGGGCCAAGATCATCGAGGCCGAGCGGCCGAACACCGGCTTCGCCGACGTCGCCGGGTACGAGGGGGTGAAACAGGAGGTCAGCGAGGTGGTCGACTTCCTGCGCAGCCCGGAGCGGTACGCCGCCGCCGGGGCCAAGGGGCCACGTGGTGTGATCATGGTCGGGCCGCCCGGCACCGGCAAGACGCTGCTCGCCCGGGCGGTCGCCGGCGAGGCCTCGGTGCCGTTCCTCTCGGTGACCGGCTCCGGATTCGTCGAGATGTTCGTCGGCGTCGGCGCCTCGCGGGTCCGCGACCTCTTCGAGGACGCCCGCAAACGCGCGCCGTCGATCATCTTCATCGACGAGATCGACGCCGTCGGCGGCCGCCGCGCGGGCGGCACCCGGCTCGGCGGCAACGACGAACGCGAACAGACCCTGAACCAGCTGCTCGCCGAGATGGACGGCTTCGACCAGAGCACCGGCATCGTCGTCATCGCCGCCACCAACCGCCCCGACGCCCTCGACCCCGCCCTGCTGCGCCCCGGCCGCTTCGACCGGCAGGTCACCGTCCCGCTGCCCAACCAGGCCGAGCGGGCCGCCATCCTCGCCGTGCACGCCAAGGGCAAACGCCTGGGCCCGGACGTCGACCTCGGACGGCTCGCCCGCGGCACCCCCGGCTTCTCCGGCGCCGACCTCGCCAACCTGGTCAACGAGGCCGCCATCAACGCCGTGCGCGCCGACCGGGCCACCCTCACCGCCGACGACCTCGACGCCGCCCGCGACCGGGTGCTGCTCGGCCGCCGCGAGTCCTCCAACGCCCTGCTCCCCGAGGAACGGCACGCCGTCGCGGTGCACGAGTCCGGACACGCGCTGGTCGCCGCGCTGTGCGAGCACGCCGACCCGGTCGCCAAGGTGACCATCCTCCCGGCCGGCGTCGCGCTCGGGGCCACCGAGCAACTGCCCGAGGCCGAACGGCACCTGTACAGCGAGGGCTACCTGACCGACCTGATCACCGTCCAGCTCGGCGGCCGGGCGGCCGAGCTGGTGGTCTTCGGCGAGGGCTCCACCGGCGCCGCGAACGACCTCGCCAACGCCACCTCCGTCGCCACCCGGATGGTCCGCGAGTTCGGCCTCTCCCCGGAACTCGGCCCCGTCGGCTACTCCAGCGGCACCCCCCACTACCTCGGCGACAGCCCCGAGGACCTGCTGCGCCGCCCGTACTCCGAGCAGACCCAGCACGCCGTGGACGAAGCGGTCGCGGGCCTGCTGCGCCGGGCCGAGCGGCGGGCCCTCGACCTGCTCGCCGAACACCGGCACCACCTGGACGAGCTGGCGGCGCTGCTGGTGGCCCAGGAGACGGTGGACGGGCGGGTGGTGCTCGACATCCTGGCGCACCCGGCGCCGGGCCCCGACGGGCCGGTCTCCCTGCGGAAGCCGGAGGAGCCGGAGGAGCCGGAGACGCCGGAGGAGCCGGAGGAGCCGGAGACGCTGGAGGAGGCGGGGGGAACGGGCGGCCCCCGAGGGCCCGAGGGGCCGGCGGAACCCGGGGAGGCCCCCCGCCCGTGACGGCCGCCCGGGTGATGGTCGTATCCTCGTGACCGCGTCCTGTGCCACCGTCCCGAGGAGTCGGAATGACCGAGCCCCTGCCCGCCGACGTCCAGCGGGAGATCGCCCGTGCCCTCGGAGTCGTGCCCGTCCCGGACCCCGCTAAGGAGGCCGAGCGCCGGGTGGAGTTCCTGGCCGAGCAGCTGCGGACCACGGGCGCGCGCAGCCTGGTGCTGGGCATCAGCGGCGGCGTCGACTCCACCACCGCCGGGCGGCTCTGCCAGCTCGCCGTCGAGCAGCTGCGGGCCGAGGGCCGCGAGGTGACCTTCACCGCGATGCGGCTGCCGTACGGCGTCCAGGCGGACGAGGCGGACGCCCAGCTCGCGCTCGGCTTCATCCGCGCCGACGAGGTGCTGACCGTCGACGTCAAGCCCGCCACCGACGGCGCGCTGGCCGCGCTGAAGGCCGCCGGCCTCACCTACTCCGACCACGGCCACGAGGACTTCGTCGGCGGCAACGTCAAGGCCCGCCAGCGCATGGTGGTCCAGTACGCGGCGGCCGGCGCCAAGGGCGGACTGGTCGTCGGCACCGACCACGCGGCCGAGGCCGCCGTCGGCTTCTTCACCAAGTTCGGCGACGGCGCGGCCGACGTGATGCCGCTCTCCGGCCTGACCAAGCGCCAGGTGCGGGCGGTCGCCGAGGCGCTGGGTGCGCCGGCCGAACTGGTCAAGAAGGTCCCGACCGCCGACCTGGAGAACCTCGCCCCGGGCCGCCCCGACGAGGACGCCCTCGGCGTCAGCTACGACGCCCTGGACGACTTCCTGGAGGGCATGCCGGTCAGCGAGGAGGTCTTCCGCACCGTCCTCGGCCACTACCGCCGCACCGAGCACAAGCGCAACCTGCCCGTCACCCCGCCGGTGGCATGACCGGCCCGGTCGACCGCGCTGACCGCACCGACCGTGCTGACCACACCGACCGCGAGGCCGGGGCCGTCCTCGGGGCCGCCGTGGGCGACGCCCTCGGGGCGCCGTACGAGTTCGGCCCCGCCGACGCCTTCTCCGCCCGCTTCCCGGACACCCCCGGTGACCTGGTGGCGGGCGGCGGCTGGGCGCGCGGCGAGGCCACCGACGACACCCAGATGGCCGTCCTGGTCGCCGAGTCCCTGGTCGAGCGGGGCGAACTGGACCTCCCGGACGTCTTCGACCGGTTCCGCCGCTGGGCCGATGCCGGGCCCAGCGACATCGGCATCCAGACCGAGACGGTCCTCGGCAGCGGCCTGCCCTGGGACACGGCCGCCGCCGCCCACTTCGCCGACACCCTGCACGCGGCCGGCAACGGCGCCCTGATGCGGGCCTCGACCTCTGCCGTCGCCTTCGCCCGCGCCGGGCGGAGGGCCACCATGGACGCCGGCCGGCGCATCGCGGCGCTGACCCACGGCGACCCGGCCGCCTGGGAGGGCACGGCGATCTTCCACGAGCTCGTCAGGATCGCGCTCGACGGCGCCGACCCACTGGCGGAACTCCCCGCCGTCCTGGCCCACGTCGACCCGGAGCACCGCGAGCGCTACGCCACCGTCCTCGCCCCCGACTGGCACCCGGACCGCGCCACCGAGGCCAACGGCGCGGTCTGGCCCTGCCTCGGATCGGCGGTCTGGGCGCTGCGCACCGCCGGGGGCTTCGAGCAGGCGCTGCGCGCCGCGATCGACCTCGGCGGGGACACCGACACCGTGGCGGCCGTCACCGGGGGCCTGGCCGGGGCCCGGTACGGCCTGGCGGCGATCCCGGAACGCTGGACCGGGCCGCTGCACGTCAGGCTGCCCGGGTTCGGCGGGCGGGTCCTGCGGCAGCCTGAACTGCTGGGCCTGGCCCGCCGGTTGGGGGACTGGGCACCGAGCAGTCGCCTTACCTGCTCCAGCACGCCCCCAATCCGGTGGATTGGCGGCCACGGGGAGAGGAGGCGATCAATG